>CALBND010000027.1 GCA_937896305.1 uncultured Actinomycetes bacterium | reverse complement strand
AAACCATAACCTTTGATCCCCAGTAACGATAGAGCTTTAGCATCTGTCCCGCCTGAAAGCATGTAGGGAACGACTTTGGCTGCCGGGTCTTCCTTTGCAAGGCTATTGATCATTAGATCAACTAATGGTGTTTCGAAGGAAGCTTCAAGTGCCACATCATAATTTTCAGCAACCAACTCAACATCATCGCCAAGTATCTCTTGTAACTCTTTTAAGAAGCTCTCTCCTTGACCGGGGAGAAATCTTCCATCTATATGGGCTACTGCTTCTCCAGGAATTACGTTTACCTTGTATCCGGCATTTAACATTGTTGGATTAGCAGTATTTTTTGTTGTTGCCGAAACAAGTTTTGCAAGTGAACCAAGTAAAGCAACTGTTTTTTCGGGATCCTTAGCATCAAAAGTTGTGTCGTGTGCTTTCGCAGTTTCTTCAAGTAAGTGTCTTACTGAATCCTTTATAGTAACGGGAAATTTGTGATTATTTAATTCGTTTATAGCTTTAGCGAGCTTTGAGATCGCGTTCTCGTTGTTAATCATGGAACCATGTCCAGCAGTTCCTTTAACAGAGGCCTTCATCCAAGCAATACCTTTTTGAGCTGTTTCAATTAAGTAAAGTCTTACCCCATTACCAAGTGTGTGCGAGAAGCCTCCAACTTCGCCAACTGCTTCGGAAACATTTGTGAAATAATCTTGGTAATTATCTGTCACAAAATGCGATCCATAAGTGCCTCCAGCTTCTTCATCAGCAAAGAAAGCTAAGGTGATGTTTCTTTTGGGTTTCCAGCCAGACTTAATCAGCTCATAAAGGCTAGCTAAAATCATGGCGTTACCATTTTTCATATCTACTGCCCCGCGCCCAAAAATCATTTCATCATCTATCAATGCATCGAATGCAGGTTTCGTCCATTTCTCTTGTTCAACAGGAACCACATCAAGATGTCCATGTAAAACTATGCCAGGCAAAGTTTCATCAGTACCTTTTAGTCTTGCTAAGACAGAACTCCTTTTGGCATCAGGACCAACAATTTCACTTTCAATATTTATTTCATTCAAAATTGATGCAACATATTCAGCTGCCTTGAATTCGCCTTCGCTTTCCCCGTTTCCATAATTAGTGGTATCGATCCGAATTAGATTTTGGCAATAATCAATGACTCGTTTTTCAAGAGATTCGATAATTTTAGGATCGGTCATATTTCTATCTTGCCTCTAAGACTCTGTGATATTGAATTTGCCCTCAATTGTTATCGTGTGTGTTTAGGTAAGTCCGGATGGCGGAATTGGTAGACGCGCTAGCTTGAGGTGCTAGTCCCTTAACGGGGATGGGGGTTCAATTCCCCCTTCGGACACTTTTTAAAAAATTAATTCAAAATATATTGCAGCCCCTACTACCAAGAACCAGCTCAAGGTTAAGTAACCGGCCAATGGGGCCAAATTTCTAAAAAAAGATCTCTTACTTGAACGCAATAAATCTCTTAGTGTGAGAAAAAATATAGGAACTGTCATCCCCCAAACGACGATGCAATATGGGCATAAAATTCCGATAACGAAAATACTTTGATATGAAAGCCAAGAAACAAATACTGTTGCCGCACCACTTGCAAGGGTAATTATTCCTATCATCCATTTTGGGACACTAAATCCCATAATCAATAAAAATCCGATAACAGCAAGAATCGGGAAACTACTGACTCCGATGATGCTATTAGGAAATCCGAAGTAAGATGCTTGTGCAGTTTTTACTACGTTTCCACAGGCTAATAATTTATTAACATTGCAAGATGAAATATAATCTGGATTTTCTAATAATTTTATCTTGTCTACAGTCAATATGAATGAAGAGAACCAACCAACGATGCCACCAAAAGCTAGTAGCCAGTGCAATGGTTTTGAAGTAAAATTACTTGTTTTCATTAGTTTAGGACTCCCATGTGGGCCAGGGCCAGTTTAAGAAGTTTTGCTTGACCCCCAGTCATTTCAGTTTCGACATTACTCTTCTGTGCTTCTTCAGGTGTTAACCAGACCAAATCAAGTGCCTTTTGGCTTGGTTGGCAATCCCCCTTCACCACTACCACAAATGCCAAACTTACTGCGTGCTGTCGGGGATCGTGGAAACCAGAAATACTTGAATCAGGAAAATATTCCACAACAGTAAATGGTGCAGGACTTGGTGGAAGTTGAGGGAACGCCCTTGGCCCTAAATCTTTTTCTAGATGTCTCATTAAGGCACTTCGAATTCTTTCTTGATGTAACACTCGACCCGAAACCATGGCACGACTAATACTGCCATCTGGCATAGCTTTCAAAAGTAAACCAATATTTTCAACATTTCCAAATTCATCTACTCTGATAGGAATTGCATCAATATAAAGAATCGGTAATCGTTCTCGTACAAAATTTATTTGTTCGTCACTTAACCATGATCCATGATCATCTGTGTCGCTAAACAAACTCAAATTAGGCCTCCCTCTCGATTCTACGCCCAAACCTTGATTTAAGCCTTATAGGCAAATTTTCTACCTTGATTGTTAACAATTTTCAAACTCATGTCATAACCTGTACTTAAATTTTGATCTGTTAAAACTTCATCGATTGGGCCAAAGGATATAATTTGCCCATTTTTAACAATTGCACAATGACTAATCAATTTTGGTATTTCTTCCAGATGGTGGGTAACCATGACTATGGCTGGGCTACTTGATTGTGACATTAAATCATCTAAACGGGCTAATAGTTCTTCTCTAGCAACGATATCTAAAGATGAAGCTGGTTCGTCTAATAACAAAATTTCTGGATCATTCATTAGGGCTCTAGCGATTAGAGTTCTTTGCTTCTCACCATCTGACAAAGTCTCAAAAGCTCTCTCAACCATGTTTCTCATACCCATTATTTCTAGGCATTCAATTGCTCGTTTTTTATCACTATCTTCATAAATTTCTTTGTAAATTCCATATATTGAATATGCGGCTGACAAAACAATATTCATGACCGTTTCATGTGATGGGACACGTGGAATTAGTTTAGGGCTGCTAAAACCTATCCGATTTTTTAACTCATTTATATCTACTTTTCCAATAGTTTCACCAAGAATATTTACTTGACCCTTGGTGGGATAAATATCGGTTGATAAGACATTGAGAATCGTAGATTTTCCTGCTCCATTCAAGCCGATAACAACTAAATTTTGTCCGGGAAAGATTTCTAGATTTTTTACCTCAATAATATTTTTGCCATCACGTTTTACCGAAACATCAGAGAATTTGAATACTGGAAGATTGGAGGCCATAACACTTAAACCTTAATGCATAATAATGTGGAGTCGTGCGAAACAGTCAGTTATTCACTTCCGTGCCTCCAACTATTGGCTTGGCCATTTGGGCTACAGCTTTTATGCAAGGAAGGGAAACACTTGAAAGATCTGTTGATTCTTTGAGTGATTCTCCTCGATTCGTTCAAACGTTACTTGGTGAAGAAAGTTTGGCAATTCATATTTCAAATTTAAGACGCGAAGGGGCATCTGGACTTAGAGCCCATTTCCCCATCACAGGCAACACTGACGGAATTATAGGCTCTGATGAGTTTGTGGACTTTGCCTTAAGTCTAGGAAGTGTTATTACAACAAAAAATGGAACTCCCAAAGGTTTACACGAAGGTCAGAGTCATTGGATGTCAACTATTCGACACAAGCAACCTGTTGATATTAAATACTCCTGGCAGGATATGGATTCACAACTTTCAAATTTGTTACACGAAACAAGTGAAGACTTAGAGGCTTTTGACCTCGTTAGTAACGATTTAAAAGCCCGAGATATATTAATTGATTTAGAACACGATATTTCAATCCAACATTATCCTGATGATCAACCAACCAGAGTCACTTTTCTGATAGGCCGCTTATTAAGAGTTTTAGCTACCACCGAATTAGCTATTGAAAAAAATGTAAACACTTTTAGTGCCACGAAACAATCCATGTGGTCTTTGCCAATTGTTGATCTAAACCGTAGCTGTCGAAATGGTTTATCAGCTGTAGTTAATTACGCGCTTAATAAAACTTAGGCCCCCATCGAGTGGTATCCACCATCAACATGAATAATTTCACCAGTTGTTGAGGGGAACCAGTCTGAGAGTAATGCCACCACAGCTTTTGCTGATGGAATAGGGTCAGCAACTTTCCAACCAAGTGGTGCCCTTGCTGCCCAAGCATCTTCAAATTTTTCAAATCCAGGAATATGTTTTGCAGCAACAGTGTTCACAGGTCCTGCAGCAATAAGATTTACTCTAATATTTTTTGGTCCCAAATGTCTGGCTAAATATCTTGAAGTTGATTCCAATGCTGATTTAGCAACGCCCATCCAGTCATATTGTGGCCATGACACAGTTGCATCAAAATCTAAACCAACAATGCTTCCACCTTCGGGCATTAAATCTAAACATGCCATTGAAAGGGATTTAAATGAATAAGCAGAAACATGTAGAGCAGTAGCCACATCTGGCCATTCGGTGTTTAAGAAATTTCCACCTAAAGCACTTTGAGGGGCAAAACCTATTGCATGCACTACCCCATCTAATTTTTTGGTTATTTTTTTCAAAGCATCTGGTAACGCAGTCAAGTTATCATTGTCAGTTACATCTAATTCAATAATTTCTGCAAGTTTGGGTAATCTAGAATTTGCGCGTTGAGTTGCTCCCATAGCTCTACCGAAGGAAGTTAATATCGCAGTGCCACCCTCGTCTTGAATTAACTTCGCAACAGAGAAAGCGATCGAATGGTCCGTTAAAACTCCTGTAACTAAGATTGTTTTTCCTTGCATCAAACCCATAATCAGTTTCCCATTCCTAATCCGCCGTCAACAGGTATTACTGCTCCGGTAATAAATGATGCATCTTCTGATGCTAAAAATCTCACAACTCCAGCAATTTCGTCTGGACTAGCCGTTCTTCCTAGTGGAGTTGTGTTAGTAATCATATCTTTTCTTGCTTGATCTAATTCGTTTGTCATGTCTGTATCAACATAACCTGGCGCAACTACGTTTACGGTTATCCCTCTAACACCAACTTCTCGGGCTAACGATTTTGCAGCCCCTATCAATCCTGCTTTAGTGCTGGCATAAACCATTTGTCCTGGTGAACCAAGCATTCCTACTACTGACCCAATAAAAATTATTCGACCTTTACGATTTTTTAGCATTGACTTGACTGTTTTTCTCGCAACTCGGATTGAACCCATTAAATTGGTGTCGATAATGTTTTCCATATCTGCATCATCAATTCTCATGGCTAAAGAGTCCTTATTGGTTCCAGCATTGATAACAACTACTTCGATAGGTCCTAGATTCTTTTCTATATCATCTATTGCAGCATCAATTGATTCAGAATTGGTCACATCAGCTTTCACCATGTAGAAATCTTCATTTGGCTTCTTATCCCGAAATGAAATCGCTACCTTGAAACCATCATTTTTAAATCTCTGAGCAATCGCTAAACCAATGCCTCTATTTCCACCTGTAACGAAAACCACACCATTTGAAGTCATGAGCACCAACTTACCCTTGAGGATTGGATTTGGTGCCTATCTACCTCTTATCGAGTCCTCTGAAATCGCGAAAAGTTCCAAATTAGCGTAGCGTTTAGGTAAATAGAGGGGGAAATATGTCAGATCAAGAGAAGCCTCCTGTTTATTCAATTACATCGGCAGTCACCGGTTTAAGTTATGACCAAGCGGGGCGTAAGAAACGATATTTAATTTCTATGAGTTTGCGTACAGTCTGTTTTGTTGGAGCACTTTTCACCCAGGGAATTATCAGGTGGATTTTAATATTTGGAGCAGTCTTTTTGCCCTACATTGCTGTGGTCATTGCCAATGCTGGTCGCGAAAATAATTTCAAAAATAGTCAAGCACCCCAATCACCTAATCGATCTATCGATACCGGTAAGCAATAAGTAGTCCCCACAGTATTGTTGAAACATAATGTTTCGTAATTTATTCAAACCTAAATGGATCGCTTTAACAATTTTTTTGAGCTTCATGATTGTACTTTTTGGATTGCTATCTAATTGGCAATTTCACAGGTTAAGTGAAAGAAAGGAAAGCAATAAAGTAATTACCTCATCTTTAACGGCTAGTCCTACCATAATTAACAAGGTATCGGATATCTATGACGCTAATGAGTGGCAAAAAATTAGTGTTATGGGTGAATTTATTCCCAAAGATTCAAAAATAGTAAGAAAACGATATTTTAAAGACAAATTAGGATTCTGGGTAATTACCCCATTCGTATTAACAAATGGCGAAAAAATCCTCATTAATAGAGGCTGGATTCAAATCGGTGAGAATTCAACCATTACCCCAAAGATTCCAACAACATCTACAGACCTAACTACTATTGATGGATATTTGCGTTTGCTGGAAAAACATAAAGTAAATCCTAATGATTTGCCTCAAAAACAAATCATGACAATATCTCAAGAGAACTTCAAACTAATACCAGATTCACAAAAATTCTACTTACAATTAATTTATGATAAAAAAATAGCTGAGATAGCTGAACTAGAAACACCGATTTTGTCTAGTGGACCCCATCTAAGTTATGCAATCCAATGGATTATTTTCGCGATGTTCTTACCTATTGGTTGGTATATTTTACTTAAAAATGAGGAATAGTTAAACGTCAATACTGAATTGCTGGTTGTACAGGTCACTATAAACGCTGTTTCCGGCTAGTAATTTTTTGTGAGTGTCTATGGCGATAAGTTTTCCATCTTTTATGACAGCTATTTGATCTGCATTTATAATTGTGGATAATCTATGCGCGATTACAACAGAGGTTCTGCCCTTCAAGACAGTTGATAATGCAACTTGCACGGCGGCCTCATTTTCATTATCTAAATGTGCTGTTGCTTCGTCTAAGATAATTATTCGAGGATGCTTTAAAAACACACGAGCGATAGCTATTCTTTGTTTTTCTCCACCACTTAATCGGTAACCTCGATCTCCTACCACAGTATCAAGTTTATCTGGCAAGCTTTTAACAAAATCTGAAATTTGGGCACTCTTGAGTGCATCCCAAATCTCATCTTCAGTGGCACCTTTTTTGGAATATTGTAAATTATTTTTTATTGAATCGTGAAATAAATGTGAATCTTGTGTTACAACACCAATTGCTTGTCTAATTTGGGTTCGATCAAGATCTTTCATATCAGTTCCACCGATTAGAACTTGTCCTTTTGTTGGATCATAAAGGCGAGAAATTAGCTGACTTATTGTCGTTTTTCCACTGCCACTAGGTCCAACCAATGCCAACATAGATCCAGCTGGAACATTGAAATTTATCTCTTCTAATGCAAGTTCATTTATCGTTTCTTCAACTTTTCCATCCGCCGCTATTTCTAAGGATTCCAAACCAACTTGAGCTCTAGAGGGGTAGGCAAAAGATACAGACTGGAAATCAATTTCTAATGGTCCAGCTTTCAAAGTTTTAGGTGACACCGGATCTTTAACTAAAGGTTCTAAATCTAGAACTTCGAATACTCTTTCAAAGGAAACAAAAGCTGTCATAACATCTACTCGCACGTTGGAAAGTGAAGTCAAAGGTCCATATAGTCTTGCCAATAGGGCAGTTAGGGCAAGAAGTGTTCCCAAGGTAAGTGCGCCGGTAACAACTAAGACTCCCCCGAAACCATAAACAATCGCAGTAGCAATTGTGGCAACAGTTGTAAGGGCAACAAAGAAAACACGATTGGTCATAGCGATTCTTACACCTATGTCTTTAACTCTTGATGCTTTCTTGAAAAAATTGTCTCCCTCTACCTGAGGATTTCCAAATAGTTTGACCAGTAAAGCTCCTGAAACATTGAATCTTTCTGTCATAGTCTGACTCATCTCAGCATTTAATGACATTTGCTCACGTGAGAGTGCTTGAACTTTTTTACCCATATATTTTGCAGGAATCAAAAATAATGGTAATAAAATTAGTGAAGTTAAAGTAATTTGCCAAGAAAGAAAAATCATTGTTGCTAACACAACAACAAGACTGATTCCATTGCTAATAATGCCACTCAATGTAGAGGTGAATGCTTGTTGAGCACCAATAACATCGCCATTGACCCTGGAAATTAATGATCCGGTTTGGGTTCTAGTGAAAAAACCTATGGGTTGTGATTGAACATGGTTGAAAACTTCTGACCTAAGAGTCAGAATTAGACCTTCACCAATTCGAGAGCTATAAAGTCTTTCAATGACACTTAATACTCCAGAGATCACTGCTAATAATCCAACAATTAGTGCTGTATTAATAACAACACCCTTATTACCCGCTGAGATACCTTCATCAATAATTCTTTTAAACAACAAAGGTTGTGCTACGACTAAGAAAGCATCAATCACTACTATGAAAATAAGAGAGAAAATATCGAATTTAAAGGGCTTGGCGTACTTTAAGACTCTTTTATAAGTATTTTGTTGAATTCCCCGTTTTTTAACACTGGGATCTCTTGTAAGGGATCTATAAGATTCCCATATCTGCATTTGACTCATTTTAAATAAGTCTAGCGCTTATGAGAAATAGGTGCTTTATCAAATATTAAAGATTAAAACCAAGAGCGCGTAACATTTGACGCCCCTCATCAGTAATTTTGTCAGGTCCCCATGGTGGCATCCAAACCCAATTAATTTTGAATTCGTTAACAATGCCATTGAGTGCTGCTTTTGTCTGATCTTCAATTACATCGGTAAGTGGACAAGCAGCTGAAGTTAAAGTCATATCAATTACTGCTGAACCGTCTTCATTTACTTGCACACCATAAATTAAACCTAAATCAACGACGTTGATTCCTAATTCTGGGTCAACTACATCATGCAGTGCTTCTAAAACATTTTCATTAGAAGCTTTGGTATCTGTACTCATTTATTTTCTCCCTTACTTCTAATAATGGCATCTTTTACACCCATCCACGACAAGAGGGCACATTTGATGCGTGCTGGATACTGAGCCACCCCAATCATGGCAATGCCATCGCCTAATAAGTCTTCATTAGGTTCATAAATTCCCTTACTTTGCATCATTGCTAAAAATTCTTTACTTATTTCGTCAAATTCTGAAACATTTTTACCTAGCACTTGTTCAAACAAAATACTCATCGCTGCTTGACTTATGGAGCATCCAACCCCTTCATAGGAAATATCTTCAATGATGTTTTTATCTTCAGATAGTTTTACTCTAACTGTTATTTCATCACCGCAGGTTGGATTGACCTGATGAGACTGTCCAGTAAATGGTTCCCGCAGACCCTTGCCTCGTGGAGATTTATAGTGATCTAAAATAACTTCTTGGTACATATTTGATAATTTCATTATTTACTTCCGAAAAATTCGAATACTTTTGTGACTCCGTCAAGAAAAATATCTACATCTGATTCATCGTTATAGATGTAGGTGCTTGCTCTTGTGGTTGATTGGACATTTAATTTTTTCATTGCAGGTTTTGCGCAATGATGCCCAACTCTTACGGCAATACCTAGATCATCTAAGACTTGACCTACATCGTGTGGATGTAAACCTTGCAAAGCAAATGAAACTGCACCCCCACGATTTCCATCGTGTGGACCAAAAACTGTTACTCCAGGAATTTCAAGTAAACCTTGCACCATTTTATTTGCTAAATCTTTTTCGTGTTGGAAAACATTTGTCATACCAATTTTGTTTAAATATGCAACACCCTGCGCTAAGCCAACTGCTTCGGCTGCAGCTGGGGTTCCGGCCTCAAATTTTTTGGGGGCTTTAGCAAATGTAGTTTTCTCCATGGTCACAGTTTCAATCATTGATCCACCAGTCAAAAAGGGTGGCAAAATATCTAGTAATTCGGTTGTGGCAGCAAATAAACCGATGCCCAAGGGTCCAAGCATCTTATGCCCACTCCATGCAATGGCATCTGCACCTAGATTCTGAAAATCTACTGGCATATGTGGCACCGATTGACAAGCATCTATAAATAGCAGCGCGTTTACACTTTTGGCATATTTTGTGATTAGTTCTATGTCAGTCAATGTGCCCAAGACGTTACTCATGTGTGTAACTGAAATTACTTTAGTTTTCTTTGAAACCAATTTTTCCAAACTTGAATAATCTAAAGAACCATCAGCATTTAAAGGGATCCACTTTAACTGTGCTCCAGTTTTTAAACACAAATCTTGCCACGGAACAATATTGGAATGATGTTCTAATTCTGTGATCAAAATTTCGTCGTTTTCAGAAATTACTAGGCGAGGATCAATTTTTTTATCAAATTTTGCCTGCAATGTTGCATTAAGTAATCCATAAGCTAATAGATTAATTGATTCTGTAGCGTTTTTGGTAAAAATTATCTGTTCGGCTTTTACGTTTACAAACCCAGCGATAGCCTGTCTTGAGTCTTCATAGGCATCTGTTGCTAATTCGGCTAAATAGTGAGCACCTCGATGAACCCCTGAGTTAATTTTTTCGTAATAACTACTCACAGCATCGATCACAATTTTTGGCTTTTGAGATGTAGCAGCACTATCTAAATAAACTAGTTTGTTTCCGTTTCGAACGTTTTGTTGCAGAATAGGAAAATCAAGTTTGATTGTTTTTACATCTAACTTGATTTTGCTTTCTGTCAAGATCACGCCTCTGCAGCAACTTTCGAGAATTTAACGTAACCATTGGCTTCTAGCTCATCAGCTAATTCACTTCCACCTGTAGCTACTACTCGTCCATCAACAAAAACACTTACCTTGTCAGGCTTTACATAACGAAGAATGCGGGTGTAATGGGTGATAAGCAAAACTCCGGTGTTGTTATTAGTTACCGTGCGATTGATTCCTTCGGAAACAATTCGAAGTGCATCAACATCAAGTCCTGAATCGGTTTCATCCAGGATTGCGATTTTTGGCTTCATTAATTCTAGTTGTAAAATTTCGTGACGTTTCTTTTCTCCACCGGAGAAACCTTCGTTCACGTTTCTTTCTGAGAATGCTTGATCCATGCCTATTTCTTTCATGGCTGCATTCATTTCTTTAATCCATTCGCGCAATTTTGGTGCCTCGCCTCTTAATGCAGAAACTGAAGAACGCAAGAAATTGCTGACTGAAACGCCTGGAATTTCTACTGGGTATTGCATTGCTAAGAAAAGTCCTGCGCGTGCTCTTTCATCCACAGTCATATCCAAAAGATCTGCACCATCTAATGTGACTGAACCTTTAGAAATTGTGTATTTAGGATGACCAGCAATTGCGTAAGCAAGAGTTGATTTTCCAGAACCATTTGGTCCCATGATGGCGTGTGTTAAACCAGAAGAGATGGTTAAATCAACACCGCGAAGAATTTCTTTTGTACCTTCTTCAGTGTCAACTGTGACGTGCAGGTCTTTAATGATTAAGTCTGACATTTTTCCTCTTTCTATATTCCAACTGAGACAACGGCATTGTCGCCATCGCCTTCGATTTTTACTTCAAATACATCTACTGCACTCACAGCTGGTGGAGTTTTAGGTTCACCAGTTGTTAAATCAAATTCGGATCCATGTAGCCAACATTCGATACCGTTTTCTGTAACACTTCCTTCAGCCAAAGAAACAGCACCGTGAGTACAGGCATCAGAAATTGCATGAAACCCTGACTGATTTCTAACCAAACAAACAGTTTCTCCGTTTAAATCAATTGCTTTAGCAGTGTTGGGTGCGAAATCTTTAACACTTCCCACATTTGTCCAAGTGGTCATCTATTAGCTCTTTCAATGGCTGCATTTAGACGACTAAGTAGTTTCTCTTTTAGTTCAGGTTGAGGAAACTCACCAAATATTCCAGCAAAAAATCCTTCAATAACTAATTGGCGTGCTGTGTGCTCATCGATACCGCGAGACATCAAATAAAATAGTTGATCATCATCTAATCG
>CALBND010000026.1 GCA_937896305.1 uncultured Actinomycetes bacterium | reverse complement strand
AAAAATGCTACCCTATTTAAATTAGGTTTTAATAAAAATAAGAATGAAATTAATGCAATTGATGAAATAAGTAACAAGGCTCTGACATTAGTAACGTCCCAGCCGTAAAGAAAAACAACATTGAGCTGGGCAATTAAACTTAATGGTTGAGACAAAGCTTGGGACAAAGTTAAAACAGCAGCAGAATAAGAAATTCCAGACAAAGCTAAAGCAACTCTTGATGCTAACTTTGCAAAATCTCCAGAATAATTAATAAATAATCCATCACTAAATAACAAAGCAATAAGTGCAACACCCAGGGCATAGCTTAACGAAACAAATATTGGTCGAAGCCAATAAACAATCGGTCCACTATCTGGAATGAATGGACCTGGACTTTGCCATAAATTTGAAGTGACAAGAAATGCAAATATTACTCCGATTACCGGAATTTTTATTAATAGTAAATTAATGAGTCTCACGATGAGTTTAAAGTTACCTTAATGCTTGAAGTTCAAACTTTCTTAGTTACTTTCCCCACAATCTTTAACCACATTGAGACTGAATAACCTATGAGAACTCCAAAAAGCACAGTGCCCAGCCCAACTTGGCCACCCATTAACCAACCCAAAGTTAAAACAGATATTTCAATAAATAATCTAACTCGTCCAACAGGTAGACCCGTAATTAAATGAATGCGAGTCATTAAGCCATCTCTTGGTCCAGGACCCATGTTGCAAGTTAAATAAAGTCCGCTACCCAATCCAACGATGGCAATTCCTAATAGAATTTGTATCACTTGAAAAAGTGAAGATTTAGGTTCAGGTAAAACAAAAGTCATTAAATCTAGTGAGATAGCAATAATTACGGCATTCAAAACAGTGCCTAGTCCCAATTTCTGTTTCAAAGGAATCCAAAGTACTAAAACAATAAAACTAGATAAAAATGTTGCCCAACCAATACTTAAGCCCGTTTGAACAGAAATTCCTTGTGCAAAAACAGTCCAAGGCGAAACTCCAGCACTAGCCGAAATTAAGAAAGCCTCACCGGTTCCAAACAACCAAAGTCCCAAAACTAATAGAAATATTGTTGTCGGTTTGGCTTTCCAGTAACTTTCTGATCTCCAAGACGTTTTAGGAATTGTTTTTGAGGGTTTAAGCCAAATTGGTAAAAAACTCACTTAACATCCCTAAATGTGAGAATAAAAAGAGCAGTCAATTTTTTTGGTCCCAAGGTCATAAATAGAATTATTATCTAATGTTAAAAAACGCTCGCCTTCGGGTTGAAAAAGGAGTCATTAGAACCTTTAATGCCAGACGCGGCAGGATTTCTAAAGGTCAAGATTTTGCCTTAACTAATTATTTCCCAGAATATGAATTAATTGATGGGCCTTGGGATTTTCAGGAGCTCTTTGATTCAAAAGAAGTTTATTTTGAAATTGGATGTGGGGCAGGAGAATCAACAATTGGTTTTGCAGAAAATAGTCCGGAAAAAATAATAATTGCTGCCGAAGTACATAGACCAGGAATAAGCCATTTGGTAAAAAATGCGTATGAAAAAGATTTAAAAAATATTCGTGTGCTTTACACAGATGGGGTACAAGTCTTACGAGACTGGGTCCCAGATAGTTCTTTGACCGCAATCTTGGCATTTTTCCCAGATCCTTGGCAAAAGAAACGACATCACAAAAGAAGATTGTTTAGAGCAGAAATTATTGAATTGATGATTAAAAAACTGAAGCCAAATGGGGAAATAATTATTGCCACAGATTGGGGACAATACGCAGAAGAAATTTTGGAATTATTGCCTAATTCTGGGAAAACAGTACGTCCTAGTTGGAGACCTGAAACAAAATATGAG
>CALBND010000025.1 GCA_937896305.1 uncultured Actinomycetes bacterium | reverse complement strand
ACAGGTGTGAGATTTAATTTCTGCGCAAACTTTTGTGCTGTTTCTATGTCGCCATGAGACCAAATTCTAAGCGGTTTCTGGTTGATAGATTTATTTATTTCGCTTAAAATTTTTGTGGCGATACCTTTATTTCTAAAAGCAGGATCAACAGCAATTTCACAACTAGGTCCTTCAACTTCATCTGTTGAATCAAGATGTCCGTAACCAACTATTTTTTGAGAATGTGCTAAAGCTAAGAAATGCTTTACTCCTAAATCTCCACCAGATTTTAGATGCAATTCTACGTGTTCTGAGAAAGGGCGTACCCCATCTGTTTCACTTGACTTGGAAATTAAATTTATTATTTCTTCTACATTATTATTTGAAAGCTCATCTAAAACTGAAATCTTTATTTCTACCGTCATTTATTTATCCGGTTAGTGACTTCCTCGTTAACTTCATTTAGTTGATTGATTTCTCTATTTGGGACAAACCGATAGCCAACATTTCTTAATGTTCCAATAAAAGCTTCGTACTCTGGACCAAGTTTTGCTCTTAACCTTCGAATATGAACATCTACAGTTCTGGTGCCACCAAAATAATCAAACCCCCAAACCTCTTGAAGTAGTTGTTGTCTACTGAACACTCTGCCGGGATGTTGGGCTAAAAATCTCAAGAGTTCAAATTCTTTGAAAGTTAAATCAACTAATTCTCCCCGTAATCTAACTGAATAAGCAGATTCATCAATAATTAAATCGCCACGTTCTATCTCTTGACTATTTGGAGTAATCTCTCCTTTTAATCGTGATATCACTAAACGTAATCTGGCATCGACTTCTGCAGGACCAGCGCTTTCTAACAATATTTCGTCAAGACCCCATTCAGAATTAATTGCGATCAAACCACCTTCTGTTGTAATTCCAATTAAAGGTGCACTAATTCCAGTTGTTCTTAAAATTCTGCATAAACTTTTTACGGTTGGGAGATCCTTTCTTGCATCAACCAATACTGCATCACAAACAGGTGCATTAATTAAAGCGGAAGCTTCTGCTGGCATTATTTTTACTTGATGATTTAAAAGTGAAAGGGCAGGTAATACTTCGACCGAATTGCCCCGAGCGTTAGTGACCAATATTAAATTAGTCATTTCTAACCTCCGTTTAAAGATATTTCTTAAGTTTACCTTTACCGAATTAATTAGTAGTTGCCTGGTGCAAAAAGGGAATTTTCCTCGAAGAAGACCAGATTGGACCCAGAATCTCTTTTCAGCAGATGGCTAGAATTAAAGAGTGAGAAAAAGAATTAGGTCATAAGATGAATAAATTGCCTTCAGAGCTTCCAGAAGAAATCGTCAGAATTTCTTGGTTACTTGGTACCTGGGAAGGTGTTGGTCAAGGCCAATATCCAAATTCAAGTAATTTTTCATTTATACAACAACTTACATTTTCAAATGATGGTAGACCATTCTTGCATTACGAATCTAAAACTTGGAATTTAAATGACGATGGATCCGCTGGAAAACCAATGCATTCAGAAAAAGGTTTTTGGAGACCCGGTGCTGGTACAAGTATTGAAGTAGCAATTTCACACGTAACCGGAATTTCTGAAATTTGGACAGGAATAAATGAAGTCTTGTCAATTGAAGAAGCAAAAATTACTTCAGCCAGAGCTCGCATAGCAACTCAGTGGGTGGGGAGAACACCAAGTGCCAAAGAAGTAGATGCCGGTGAGCGACTTTATGGATTAATGAATGGTGAATTGATGTGGACCTACGATATGAAAGCTGTGGGGCAAGAACTTCAAAATCATTTGTGGGCAAGATTAAAACCGTTGAATGATAAAGAAATAGAAGAGACTAAATTAAGTAATGTGCCTACACGCAAACATGTAGTACCAGCAGTTCCGGGAGTAAAAAAATGAGCGACTATCTAGAGGCCTGGGATAGACGATTACGTTCTGCCGGTTTTAGAATTACACCTCAAAGACAATTAGTTTTAGAAGCAGTTACTCATTTGCAACACGCAACCCCTGAAGAAATATTGGCCGAAGTACAAGGAACAGCCGCAGGAGTTAACCTTTCTACTGTTTATAGAACTTTGGAAGTTTTGGAACAAGTTGGATTAGTTACACACGCACACATAGGTCATGGAGCACCTACCTACCATGTTGTTGATGAAATCCCTCATATTCATTTAGTTTGTTCGAGATGTAGAGCGGTTGAATCTATCGAAGGAACAAATTTTGAAAAATTTGCTAATGGATTAGAAAAACTTAATGGTTTTGTTGTGAATATTTCTCATGTAGCGTTGCACGGTCTCTGTAAAAAATGTGCAGACGACTCTCAAAACGTAAAAGAATATGTCATCTAGAGAAATAACTGAACTTTCAAATCAAGTAAGACCTCCAGAATCTTGGGTTGATCAAAATGTTGCCTGGCATTATGGTGATCCTCTTCGTGAACAAAAGAACTTAGTTAATGGACTTGGGGTAGTTGATTTATCCAACCGAGGAATTATCAGAATTTCTGGTGATGATAGAAAGAAATTCTTACACTCAATAACTTCTCATCACATTGAAAGACTGAACGATGGTCAATCAGAAACTACTTTACTTTTATCTCAAACTGGTCACATTGAACACGAATTGCATGTAATTGAAAAAGATCAAAGCCTTTGGCTAATTGTTGAAGAATCATCTAAACAGGCAGTATTAGATTTTTTAAACAAGATGATATTTATGTCACGAGTTGAAATAACAGATGAAAATAAAGAATTTGCAGTGGTATTTGAACCAAAAAGAGAAACTGATACAAACTATCCAACTTGGTTAACTCCAGAAAATTACACTGGAACTCCTATAAAAAATGCAGGTCAAAGTGCTGGTGGAGATCCGAATAGATATGTTCCAGTAAGACCCGGAATATTTTTGGGACGAGAATTAATAATTAAGAAAACAGATTTGCTTGACTATTTAACAAACAATGGACCAGTTGCTGGAACGTGGGCGCTAGAAGCCTTAAGAATTGCAGCAGGTGTGCCAAGGGTAATTATTGATATCGATCACAAAACCATTCCACACGAAGTTGGATTAATAGGTACTGCGGTTCATTTAGAAAAAGGTTGCTACAAGGGACAAGAAACTATTGCCCGCGTGCACAATTTAGGAAAACCTCCAAGAAAATTAGTTCTGCTTCATCTGGATGGAAGTCCTAATCGACTTCCTAACAAAGGCAGTGCAGTAGTTGTTGATGGAGATGAAGTTGGTTTGGTTGGTTCAAGTGCGCAACATTATGAACTAGGTCCCATTGCATTAGCCCTTATAAAAGCTAAAACAAAAGTACTATTAAACGTTGCAGTAGATGAAATTCCTGCAACTATTCAAGATATTGTTGTTGGGCAGTAATGCAAAAGTCTGCTGAAGTCTTAGTAGAGATTACGCGTGCAGATTTAATTGAATCACAACACAGTGGACATGCTGTAATTTTAAACGAAGATGGCTCAATTGATAAAACAATCGGCGATCCCTTCGCCCCATATTTTCCTCGCAGTGCAATTAAGCTGGCGCAAGCAACAGCTGCACTGGAGTCGGGAGCAAAACTTGCTGACGAAGCATTATCCATATCTTGTGCTTCTCACAGTGGAGAAGAAATACATCGAAGCCTGGTTAAAAAGATGTTATCGGAAATAGATTTGGATGAAACTTTTCTGCAATGCCCACCAGATTATCCTTTTGGGGCTGAGGCAAAAATTGATTACATTGCAAAGGGCTTGAAACCTGAATCAATAACAATGAACTGTTCAGGAAAACATGCTGGCATGCTTAATGCTTGTGTTCAAAATAATTGGAACGTGAAAACTTATTTAGAAATGAATCACCCATTACAAAAAAATATTCATGCAACTATTGAAAATTTGGCTGAGGAAAAAATTTTTAAATCAACATTCGATGGATGTGGAGCACCGCTGCATGCAATTTCTTTAGTTGGTTTAGCAAAAATTGCCCATAATGCGGTTAAAGCATTGCCATCAGATCCACAAAGAAAAGTTGTGGATGCTGCAAGAAATTTTCCAATAATTAATTCTGGCAATAATCGAGATGTAGCAAAATTCATGCAAAGTGTTCCAGGATTTTTTACAAAAGAAGGTGCAGAAGGTGTTCACGTCGGGGCACTGGCAGATGGTAGAAGTTTTGCCGTCAAGTTTGAAGATGGATCAATGAGGCCAAGACCAAGTTTTGTGGTTGAGGTATTGAAATATTGGGGAATTGAAGAAAATATTTTAAATAAATTATCTGAATTAGCTCAAAGTGACGTGTTAGGTGGGGGAAAACCCGTAGGATTTATGAGAGCACTTCCAATCGAAAGGTAAGAAAAAAATGCCATGGTCAGTTGAAACTTTAAACGTTGTTTTGGGCTATATATTTGTAGCAATTAAAATGTGGGCATTTGTAGATGCGACAACACAAAAATCAGAAGTGTTCAAAGCTGTTGGTAGGCAATCTAAATTATTTTGGTCAGGTCTATTAGCGATTTCAGTGTTTTCACAATTCTTATCTGTCTGGAGTCAAAGTAGTAACTATGGACTACTTGGAGTAATTGGATTGATATTAGCGATTGTTTATCTTGTAGATCAAAGACCAAAGCTTAACGAAATGAGAGGAAAGTAGTTTTACTTTTTTCC
>CALBND010000024.1 GCA_937896305.1 uncultured Actinomycetes bacterium | reverse complement strand
CTATGCGATACTCAAATTATTGGTTTTCTCGGACTAGTACAACCGGGTAAAAAGACCAAAACACGACTTAAGCCCGCGCAGCGGTGCGCGGTGAACAAAGAACTGACCGTACCTCCTGGGTAAATCGGCAGATTTTAGAAGTTCAAAAAAAACACCGAATGACTTTGAGGACGAGAAGAAATTTTCTCAACCCCGATCGTTAAGTACCAGCACACATACATAGTGCAGGTGAATAAAAGCGTTAAATCGCTATTTATTTGCACACAAAAGATTTAGGAGTAAAGCCATTATGGCTGAAGAAGAATCAACACCGTTACGTAAACGTTTTCGTATTGCCGCATTTTCTGCTTCGGAAGAACCACCAGTTCCAGCAACCGAAGCACCAGTTGGAACACCATCTGTCTCATTTCAACAAGCAGTAGTTACCCCAAGGGCAACAAATGCTCCGACAAACAAAGACGAGGACGACAAGCCACGCGGATTGCTCAAAAGAGCCAGAGGTGGCAAAAAAAGTCGACGCGATGAATCTGATGAAAATAATTCAGAAAATAGTGAGAATGAAAATAAGGAAACAAGCACTGAATCAGGTGAAGTAAACCATCGTCGAGTCAGAAAACGCCTTAGAGCAACTGAAGCCGGGGTTGAAGAAACAGATTTTGTTGATTCCAACACTGTGGTTCGAGTTAGAACTCCCAGAGAAAAAACTTCGAACACCAGAAGTTCAACCAGAATTGATGCTAAACGTCAAAGAAGAAAAGATGGCCGAGATGCTGGACGTCGAAGAGCACCAGTTTTAACTGAAGCCGAATTTCTTGCTCGCCGCGAAAGTGTAGATCGAGTAATGGTTGTGCGACAACTTCAAGACCGAATCCAAATTGCAGTTTTGGAAGATAACATTTTAGTTGAACATTATGTATCAAGAGGACAATCAGCATCACTGATCGGAAATGTTTATTTAGGTAAAGTTCAAAACGTTTTACCTAGCATGGAAGCTGCTTTCATTGATGTTGGAAGAGGCAGAAATGGTGTTTTGTATGCCGGTGAAGTTAATTGGGATGCAGCTGGTCTTGATGGTCAACCAAAGCGAATTGAATTAGCGCTAAAAAGCAATGATCCAGTTTTGGTGCAAGTAACAAAAGATCCTGTTGGACAAAAAGGTGCCAGATTAACAAGTCAAATCTCTTTGCCAGGTCGTTATTTAGTTTATGTACCAGATGGTTCAGTAACAGGAATTAGTAGAAAACTTCCTGATACTGAAAGAACAAGATTAAAAAGAATATTAAGAAATATTGTTCCCGAAGGAGCAGGTGTAATTGTTAGAACTGCTGCTGAAGGTGCTACCGAAGAGCAATTACAAAAAGACGTTGCCAGACTTCAAGCACAGTGGGAAAACATTCAAAGCAAAGTACAAGGTGGAGTTCTTGCCTCATTACTTTATTCTGAGCCAGATCTAGCAATCAGAGTAGTTCGGGATATTTTCAACGAAGACTTCAAGAAATTAATTGTTGAAGGAAGCGAAGCTTGGGACACTATTGAAGAATATGTAAAATATGTTGCCCCAGATCTTGCCGATCGACTTGAAAAATGGAGCGGGGAAGGCGACGTATTTGCCGCTAACCGAATCGATGAGCAAATCGCTAAAGCATTAGATCGAAAAGTTTATTTGCCTTCAGGTGGATCACTAGTAATCGATCGAACTGAAGCAATGACCGTTGTTGATGTTAACACCGGAAAATTCATTGGCCAAGGTGGAAACCTGGAAGAAACCGTAACTAAAAACAATATTGAAGCTGCAGAAGAAATTGTTCGCCAACTCAGATTAAGAGATATTGGTGGAATTATTGTTGTCGACTTTATTGATATGGTTTTGGAAACTAATCGAGATTTAGTACTTCGACGTCTAGTTGAATGTTTGGGCAGAGATAGAACCAAGCATCAAGTAGCAGAAGTCTCATCCTTAGGGCTTGTACAAATGACTCGAAAGCGAATCAGTTCTGGTCTTTTGGAAACTTTCTCAGAACCATGTGAGCATTGCAATGGTCGAGGAGTTAAAGTTTCATCCGAGCCAGTTGATCACAAGCACTCAGATAGACGATTCAAAAGAGAGCCCAGTGAGGCTACTGAGGCAGAAACCATCGAGCCCCAAGCCATCGATGGAGACAAAACAGGGGTTTAGTACTCTAGTAAGACGTGCCTAGTGCCAGTAATAGGCGAAGGTTCAAAAAATTTAGTGCAGTAGAAATAAGGAGAACATAAGAATGTACGCGATAGTTCGCTCCGGTGGACGTCAAGAAAAAGTTGCTGTTGGCGACACAGTTGTTATGGATCGTCAAGCTGCAAAACTTGGTGCCCAGATTTCTTTGCCAGCATTACTAGTTGTTGATAACGGAAAAATTACACATGATGCAGCATCATTGTCAGCTACTTCAGTGACCGCAGAAGTTGTTTCGCATGATCGTGGTCCAAAAATTAAAATTCAGCATTACAGAAACAAAACAGGTTACAAACGTCGTCAAGGACATCGTCAAGAACTAACAACAGTTCGTGTCACAGATATCAAAGTTGGGAAGTAAATAAAAAATGGCCTCGAAAAAAGGTGTTTCCAGTACCAGAAACGGTCGCGATTCCAACGCGCAACGTTTAGGAATTAAAAGATTTGGTGGCCAAATAGTTGGCGCTGGTGAAATAATTGTTCGTCAACGTGGAACACATTTTCACCCAGGACTAAATGTTGGACGCGGCACAGATGACACATTGTTTGCATTGCAAGCTGGTGCGGTGAAATTTGGTTCACGTCGTGGTCGTCGAATTGTAGATATCGTTCCTGCGGAATAACCCGCTCAAATAGACATACCCAAATAGGGCGGGCTTTTTAATAAGCCCGCCCTATTTGCATTATTAGGAGAAAGTGAGGTGAGAAATGTTTGTTGATCAAGTACTTTTACATGCCAAAGCAGGTGATGGCGGAAGTGGTTGCACATCTGTGCACCGCGAAAAATTTAAACCACTCGGTGGACCAGATGGTGGAAACGGTGGTAAAGGCGGAGATGTTGTTTTAGTTGTTGATTTAAATGTCACAACTTTATTGGAATATCACAGACATCCTCATCAAAAAGCCCTTAACGGAAAACCAGGGCAAGGAAGTCATAACAGTGGTGCAAATGGTGATGATTTAATTTTAGCTGTTCCAGCAGGAACTGTTGTTATGGATATTAATAATGAAATTTTGGCAGATTTAATTAACCCAGGAATGAAATATGTAATTGCTCATGGAGGTTCTGGGGGATTAGGTAATGCTGCACTTTCTTCCAACAAAAGAAAAGCACCTGGTTTTTCGCTATTAGGTGAACCAGGGGATATGACTGATGTAAAACTGGAACTTAAATCATTAGCCGATGTTGCATTAGTTGGATATCCAAGTGCTGGAAAATCTAGTTTAGTTTCAACAATTAGTGCAGCAAAACCTAAAATTGCAGATTATCCATTTACAACTTTAGTTCCAAATTTAGGAGTTGTGAAAGCAGGTGATGTAACTT
>CALBND010000023.1 GCA_937896305.1 uncultured Actinomycetes bacterium | reverse complement strand
TTGTGAGATGCGAGCAATTTCGAAAAAGGAATCAATAACAAATAATCCAACTTTTTTATCTAAAGCAAAAGCTATTTCTGATACAAGTTTATTATTTCCGTGAAAAATTATATGTGAAGGATCAACTCCTGCTGCTAAGACAGTTCTCAATTCACCTTCTGTTGCAACATCAAAATACAGTCCTTGTTCATCAAGTAATTTGGCAAATCTTGAAGCAATAAAAGCTTTGGATGCATAATAAATTCTGGTGGGTTTAGTTAGCTTACTTCCATGAGATTGAATTGAAAAACTTTTCAAATATCTTTGAACTCGACTTATTACATCTGCTTCATCCATCACAAATATCGGAGTGGGATTTGTGGAATTAATATTTTTTACATCAAGGCCGCCAATTTCAAGAACGCCAGCTGAATTTCTTTTTGCAGTTAATGGCCAAATATGTTGTGAAATTTCATTTATGTCCTGGGTCGGTTTAGACATTAAAGATCACCAAAAATGCCACTGGGTGAGAGTTCATGTGTTCAAGATTAACCAACACATACGCTCTCACCCAGCAGGTGCACTACTTAATTTAGAACTTTTAACTAACTGTGTAAGTTCCTTTTTTATTATTTGGGACCAATAACACCCAAACTTGACCAACATCAAATGGCATTTGTGCGCCATTCAAGGTGTAGGTGGTTCCAGAATTTGCAGCCGGTCTTGACCATTCACCGTCATAGCGTTTGCCATCACGAAGAATAATTGCTTTTCCCGCTCCAACTGTTTTAACCAAAGGAGTCTTGCCACCGAATTTATCGCCATAGCCTGAAGTGGTTTGGGTAACAAACTGAATAACCACTGTTTGAGCAGTTATTGCTTTACCCGTTACAGCATCTTTTTGAGCTTTATTATCTAAGGAAATTGCCCAACCATTACCAGTCCATTTGCCACTCACACTTGAAGCTGGCCATTTAGCTTTGAAGTTTTTCGCAGCCTTGCCACCTTCCGGTGCAGTTTGAGAGAAAATTAAACCAATATCTTTAACTGCTCCTAAACCTTTAGCTTTGCTAACAGTTTTAGAAAGGTTCAGCATTAAATTATGTGGACTTTTTCTAGAAGAGTTTCTTGAATAAGTTGCACCATTTAATCCAGGGCCAAATCTTACTAACGGGGATTTAGCAATAACTGGTAATAATTTCTTATTAGCTCCACTATATGCAAACCCTGGAGAGTCGAATTGTTCCAAGATTTCTAAATCTGAAATTCGAGCTGATCTAACTGGACCAACTTTAGTTGGAAAACTTGAATTGTAGATTGCAGCAATTCTTGTTAAACCACCTTCTACTTGTTCCACAAAAATCATGTCAGCTTTTGAAGTATTGAAATGTGGTCTTGCACGACCAACGTTGTCAATTTTTACCATCACTACTGGGTTACCGCCTCCGCCTTCAATACCTGAAAGTGGACTTGGGCCATTGCCTGCAAATGATGCTGACGCACCGAATGTGGCTGAAAGGGTCAATGCGATTGCACTTGCTAAAAGGGTTCTAATTTTTCTCATGCGCAAAACAATAGAGCACTACATGTATATAGTGAAAATCGACTCAGCCTATTTACATCTTTTCTGGGGCACTTACTCCCAGTAAATCCAAACCATTTGCGATTACTTGCCTAGTTGCCTCACAAAGTGTTAATCGGGCATAAGTTTCTGGTGTGATCTCATCTTGTCCCATTGGTAACACTCGACAAGAAGCATAAAAGGCGTGATAAGCCGTAGCTAATTCTTCCAAATATCTAGCAACACGATGTGGTTGTCTTAACGTTGCTGCACCACTTATGATTCTTGGAAATTCACTTAATGCTCCAAGTAATTCAGTTTCTTTTTCATGATTTAACAAACTGGGATCAAATTCAGCATTAGCCCAATTAATATTTTTTTCAACAGCTGCTCTTAAAACTGAAGAAATTCTGGCGTGGGCATATTGCACATAAAAAACTGGATTGTCATTTGTGTGTGAGGTCAATAAATCAATATCAAGTGTTAAGGGTGAATCAACTGGATACCTACTTAGTGAGTACCTTGCAGCATCAACTCCTACTTCATCGACTAAATCTTCTAAAGTAATGATGTTTCCTGCACGCTTACTTAATCTAACCTCTTGCCCGTTTTTAATCATTTTCACTAATTGGCCAATTAGCACTTCAATATTTTTATCAGGATCATCACCAGCACATGCAGCAACAGCTCTTAATCTATTTACATATCCATGATGATCTGCACCCAGAAGATAAATATTTACGTCATAGCCTCGTGATCTTTTATCAACATAGTAAGCAGTGTCTGAAGCAAAATAAGTGTATTCCCCATCAGCTTTAACTAAAACCCGATCTTTATCATCCCCGAAATCTGTGGTTCTAAGCCAAGTAGCCCCATCTAATTCAAATACATGACCGTGTTGTTTTAATACTGCAAGTCCTTTTTCAACAGCACCAGAATCATGTAGCTTTCTTTCTGAATACCAAACATCAAAATGAGTATTAAAACCATCTAAGACATCTTGTTGTTGTTTCAGCTGTTTAACATATCCTGCTTCACGAAACGCAACAGGTTGATCTTGTTTTGGCAGGGATAAAATATCTGGGTTTTCTGAAACTATTTCTTTAGCTAAATCTTTTATATATGCGCCGTGATATCCATCTTCTGGAACCTCTTCACCATTAGCAACAGCACAAATTGAAGCTCCAAATTTATCCATCTGTACACCACGATCATTAACATAAAATTCTCTAACAACTTTTGCTCCACTGGCCTCAATCACTCGAGCAATCGAGTCACCCACTGCTGCCCAACGGGTGTGGCCAAGATGAATCGGCCCTGTTGGATTAGCACTAATAAATTCAACATTTACTGTTTGATCATTTAAGGTTTTGTTATGACCATATTTACCTGCTTGACTAATTATTGTTCTTGCAATCTCGCCTAAACTTCCTGATTCAAAGGTAAAATTCAAAAATCCTGGTCCAGCTATCTCAATTTTTTTAAAGCTTTTATCATTTGCTAATTCATCTATGATTAATTGAGCAACTTCTCGAGGGTTTATTTCTACTTTCTTGGCGATAATCATCGCTATGTTGCAGGAATAATCTCCATGATCTTTATTTTTAGGTCTTTCAACTTTAAATTCTGGGATATCTATTACAGGTAGTTTATTTTTTTTAGTCAGTGAGTCAATAGTCAACTTTATTTTTAAGTCGAGTTCCTCAGGAGTCATATGTATTATCGTAGGCGTCTTAACGCTCAGATTGCCAACTTGGCATACGATTAAAGTATGTGGCGAGTGGCGAGAGAACCGAAATGGATTGGCTTCCATCTTTTAACAATCATTTCTTTTTTTGCTTGCGCACAACTTGGTTTCTGGCAATGGGACAGAAGAAACCGGTTTGATGAGATTTCACAAACCCTAACCTTTAGTTCAAGAAATTTTCTTTATGCTATTCAATGGTGGCTATTTGCAGCATTTGTGCTCTGGTTTTGGTACAGATTTTTCAAAGATGAGTACCTAGTTAGAGTAGGAAAAATAAGCCGAGAGGATCCACTAGAAGATGAATAAGGCCTTAACCAGATTTCGGGTCGTAGCCTATATTGCCGGTGTTGTGCTTTTAGCTTTTTGCGTTGAAATATTTGTTAAGTATGTATTAAAAGGTCCAGAAATTTCTTGGTTTCCCCAACTGCATGGCTTTGTTTATATGGTTTATCTACTTGTTGGTTTTGATATTTCCCGAAGAGTTAAATTAACTTTTATGCAAACAATTGGACTCTTACTAGCTGGAACAATTCCTGTGATGTCGTTTGTTGCAGATAGCCGGATTCGACGGCGGGCTGAAAACTTACGTTAAAAACGTAAATTAATTTCTCTAGCCCCCGTAGCTCAGTGGATAGAGCATTGCCCTCCGAAGGCATGCGCACGTGTTCGACTCACGTCGGGGGCACTTTACTTAAGTGCCAAAGCCAAAAGTTCATCCAAGTGATTCAAAAAATGATCAGCTTGAGTTAATTGGTCTTT
>CALBND010000022.1 GCA_937896305.1 uncultured Actinomycetes bacterium | reverse complement strand
CGCACAACAGCCAAATATAAATATCGAGTGATTACTACTTCTGGTTTAAGTGTGGCAGCTAAAACTAGTGAACAAATAGTTTCAGTAATTCCAAGAATTGAAGCACTTGGACCTAATGGCAAAATTTTAGGTGTTGACATTTCTCGATATCAAGGAAAAGTTAATTTTGCCAAAATGTTTGCAGCTGGTGCCAGATTTGTTTATATAAAATCTTCTGACGGTGGACCAAATGCTCACGGTAGAGCAGTTCCTTACGCCGATCAGTGGATTCCACAAGCAAAAGCAGCTGGCTTATTAGTTGGGCAATATCATTTCGCACAAATTCCAAATACTGATGACATGAATATTGTGGTGCAAGCTGCTAATGATCAAGCAGATTTAATTATTAGTCGTTGGAATGCTCATGGTGGTTATTCCCCAGGAACTTTGCCGTTGGTTTTAGACATTGAACAAGCAGGGGTGCCACGAAATGTATCTGATGCAGAAGCTGTGACATTTGTGCAAACTTGGTTAAATAAAGTTCAAAACGCAACTGGTAAACCACCTATTGTTTATTCGAATCCAACTTTTTTGAAAAATCATTTGAGTCTTGATGCAGCTTTATCAAATTATCAATTATGGGCCGCAAACTATTTCCCAGTCTCTAATCCGGGACTATCACCAAAAGTTGGTTGTATAAATACAATTTGGACAAAATCTGGTTGTAATTTAAATTGGTCATTTTGGCAATATTCCCAAACAGGACCCGGTAAAACTTTTGGAGTTAGTTCAAAAGCAATTGATCTAAATATCTTTGCCGGTTCAGCCGAAGACTTACTCTCACTTGCTGGTTACCCAACTCCTTAATTAAATGAGAATAAGAAGAGTAAAAAAACTAGCATTAAGTGGTTTAAGTATTGCTTTAATTAATTCTGTTTTATTTATACCCATTGCTCAAGCTGTGCCAAATGAATGGATCATTGTTGGTTCGGGCTGGGGGCACGGTGTGGGCTATAGCCAATATGGAGCTTTAGGACAAGCACTAGATGGAAAAGCCTGGCAAGATATTTTGTCTCACTATTATCCTGGAACAACATTAAGCTCTGTTGCAAGTGATAAACAAATTGTTGTTGGTTTAGCGCAAGATAAAACTGCAATGTTTGTTCGTTTAGAAAAATTTAGTGACGATGCCCAATTAGAAGTAGCAATTGATGGCAATGTTGTAGCAAATTTAGGGGATAGAACAATTGTTAGAATTGAAAGTAATGGAAATGCCATTGTTTCTAGTGGCGGAGATGATGGCAGAGCTGAATCAAGGGGTTCAGGAAAAAAAGTTACCTTTCGTATAAGTGCTGGATCAGGCTTGATAAACATAAATAGTGGTTCACCCGATTCAAATGTCAGTGGCCTATTAAGTAGTAGCGGACATCGTTATAAATATGGAGTTTTAACAATTGGTTATGGCGGAGATAATGATGGACGGGCAGATTTGTATGCAGCTATTTCTATGCGCATTAGTGATGAATATGTTTTAGGTATTGGAGAAATGAGCACTTCTTGGCCTAAAGCTGCCCTTGTTTCTCAAATTGTTGCTTCCAGATCCTATGGCTTAGGCAGAGTTAATGGGGGAATAAAAAGTAATTGCGGATGTCACATATATAACAATTCCACAGATCAAGTTTATGTTGGTTATTCCAAAGAAAATGACACTTGGAGAGACGCTGTTAATTCCAGTAAAAATTCTGCAGGAGAATTCGCTGTTCTAACTTATAACGGCAGCACTGTCACTGCTTATTTTTCTTCTTCAACTGGTGGCAGATCTCAATCAACAAAAGATGCTTGGGGCGGAACACTTGCTTGGAGCCAATCTGTTGACGACAACTGGTCAATCAATGCTCGCAATCCCAACGCCAGATGGGGTGTGCGCATGTCGCAAAGTGCGATGGCTTCAGCTTTGGGATTAGTTGATGTAGCAAAAATTGAAGTGATAGAACGTTATGTAAGTGGGGCGGCAAAAAAAATTGTGGCAACTGGATCCAATGGTGGCACTGTAACTTTAACTGGCAGAACCTTTCAATCAATCATGAAATTAAAATCAACTTATATTGTTGGTGCAGTTGATATTGCTCTAGCAGATACTTTGGGTGGAATCCCAACTCAAAATGGAATTGATGAATTCGCATTTCGTGCACAACAAGCAGCAGTAGAGATAGCAGTTTTAAAACCACAATATGATGCCGCGGCACAAAGATCAACCCAGGCAGCTAGAACTGTTAGTGAGGCAAGAAATAAATATTTAAACATAAAATCTGAGATACAAAAAGCACAACAAGAATTAGATATTTTATTAACCGATATTGACAAGAGTGAAAAAGAAGCAATCAATGCCCAATCACAAGTTGCTGATTCTATTCGCTTGCTTTACATGCAAGGCTCGCTTGATACTTTATCTATTTTATTGAATTCAACTTCGCCCGCAGAATTCACTGAAAACTTAGTAAGTTTAAGTATGTTTGCGCAATCCCAAGACCGCATCATAAAAGAATCAATTGCTCGGATCAAGGTTTTAGAAGCCCAAAAACAAGAAGCCAATATCAAAAAAGCTGAATTAGAAACGCTGTTGACAGAAGCCAACGCTTCTCTTAAGAATGCTGACTCTGTACTCAAAGATGCTAAAAGTGCTGAAGAAAAGTTGAAGAAAATCATTGCGGAAAAACAAAAAATAATAGATGCTTATAATAATCTAAAATAAATAAGGGAAGAAAAAACTTGCTAAGCGCTAAACCCATCAAACTTGCCGCCAATCAATTTGACCATTTCTATAAAGGTGGCAACAAAATTGGCAAACTGCGAAAAGGTCCTGGTGGACCATATCGACCAGAAGAGTGGATTGGTTCAACTACTACTCGTTTTGGAGCTAGTGAACAAGGTTTAACTATTTTAGAAGATGGCACAACTTTAAGAGCCAGTATTAGAACAAATCCTGAATCTTGGTTAGGAAAAGCTCACGTAAATAAATACGGAGACAGTATTGAACTACTTGTTAAATTATTAGATCCAGATCAAAGACTGCCAGTTCATTTTCATCCCAACAGAGCATTTGCTAAACAACATTTAGGTTTAGCACACGGTAAAACTGAAGCTTGGATAATTTTAGAAGCACCAAAAGATGCTTGGGTTGGGGTTGGTTTTGAAAACAAGATGTCAATGTCAAGTGTAAAAGAAATGGTTGAAAAAGAAAATTCAAAAGCTTTAATTAACTCTTTAAATAAAAGAACAGTTCAGGCAGGTGATGGAATTTTAGTTCCAGCAGGAATTCCACATGCAATTGCTGAAGGAATATTTATTTTAGAATTACAGGAACCAACAGATTTATCAATTCTTTTAGAATGGGAAGATTTTGCAGTTGATGGCAAAAAAGACGGTCACCTTAATCTAGGTTTTGATTTAGCTCTACAAGCACTTAACTTTGAAGCTTTAGAGCAAAAAGATTTAGACAAATTAATTGTTTCAACTAAGGATTCAAATAATTTATTAACTTCAATGCTGCCAGTACAAGCTGAACCTTACTTTAGATCCCATTTAATAAAACCAAAAAATGCCACTATTGAAATGGCTGCAGGTTTCGCAATTTTATTAATTATTGAAGGCTCTGGTGTTTTACAGACTGAAAAACAAGGTGATTTAAATATCGAAAAAGGCGATGCCATTTTGGTGCCCTTCGATGCTGGAATTTGGTCGGTAACTGGAAATGTTGAAGTTCTACTTTCCAGGCCACCAGCTCCTGATGCACCTATGACCTCCCTATAAAACAAAGGACCATAGGCTAAATTAGAAATAATGACTTCAAATCACTTTCCTTTAAAACTAAATCAGATTTCCATTACTTCTGGAATTACAATTTTTGCCATTATGGGTGGTTTAACTTCTGCCTATGGTGCAATGGTTCCTTATTTTCGGGACAAATTTGAACTCAATTTAGCTCAAAGTGGAATCATTTTCTTTACTCATGGAGTAACTGCTTTATTTGGAGTAATTATTGGAATACTGACTGTTTCAAAAATAAAAGCAGCATATGTCGGAGGCCTTGGTGCACCTTTGATGGCATTGGGTGCTTTTTTAATTGGAACAGCAACTAGTTGGAATTTAACATTGCTGGGAGTGGCAGTTGTTGGTATTGGATTTGGGGCATGTGATGCCACGATTAGCCAATTTCTTTCTCGTGGAGGAAGTGCTAGAGCTGTTCGATTAGTAAATATTTTGAATGCCGCATTTGCCCTTGGTGCAGTGATCGGACCTATTTTGATTGCAGGAGCTGTTCCTGATTTATTCTCAGAACTTATGTTTGCCTGGGCCATCGCCTTTTTAGTGATGGGTTACTTATTTATTAGTAACACTAAAGGATATTTAAAAAGAGATCATTCCACTGCCAAACCAGATGGTCATAAATTTGGATTTACCATGATGCTTTTAGGTTTAGGTTTTTATGTAGGAGTTGAAGTAGGAACTTCAGGATGGATTCCAACTTACATGATTGATAAAGGTTATTCGGCACAAGTCGGTGCAACAGTTTTAGCATTATTCTTTGTAGCTCTTGCTTTAGGAAGAATATTAATTTTACCAATCGCAAAAATGTTTACTCCAACTCAATTAGTAATTACTTCATCTATTCTTATTATTTTTAGTGTGCTATTTATTGCTTTAACCCCATATACCCTAATTGGATTTAGCCTTATGGGATTGGTTTGTGGACCAATATTTCCAACTGCAATGGTTTGGGCAGTAAGAATAAATCCAGGAGATCCAAGAACTGCAGGCTTTTTAATGGCAGCAGCAATTGTGGGTGCAACAATTTCGCCAACACTTATCGGGGTAATAATGGAAAAAATAGGAACAGGGTATTTCCCTTGGCTAATTTTAGCCCCAGCTATTGTGAGTTTGTTTGTTTATTTACTAGCAGCTAAACAAAAAATAGCTGAACACATAGAAATTCATTAATTAAAATTAATTGATTTTAAAGCTTCATTAAATTCAGATATTTTTTCTTTGATTTGTTTATCATCTAAATTTAAATGTTCTAAAATAGTGAAACGATCAGGTCTGGTAGTTGGGGCAGATTTTATAACTTGCCCAAATTCTTCATCGCTAAATCCAAGATCAATATGACTTATCGGTAAATCGTGTTGCAAGAGAGCAAAACCTAATTCTTGAAAACTATCAAAGCCATCTCTTAAGAAGGTTGCAAATAAAGCACCTACTCCAACTTGTTCACCATGTGGTTTTGTTCGCTCGGGAAAGAGTAAATCTATGGCGTGAGAAATTTCATGACAAGCACCACTGCAAGGTCTGCTGGTTCCAGCTATTCCCATGGCAATTCCTGAAAGTACTAAAGCTTCAGAAAGGGCCACTAAAAATTCTTCACTGCCAATGGAATCTGGTCTGCCTAAAAGTGCTTCAGCACTAATTCTTGCCATGGAAGCCGCTAAGCCATCAATTTTTTCACCATTTACTTTTGTGGCTAATTCCCAATCTTTAACTGCAGATAAGTTACTAAAAACATCACCAATGCCAGCTTTTAAGAAACGATTTGGTGCAAGTTTCACAACATCTAAATCAATTACCACTGCAAGGGGTGCGTTAACTCCAAAAGAACCACGACTATTTTTATCTTCCAAAATACTTACCGGTGAAGCAATTCCATCGTGAGCTAAATTGGTAGCTACAGAAATCATTGGCACTTCTAATTTTGTTGCAACATATTTGCAAAGATCAATTACCCTGCCACCACCTACTCCGACAATGGCATCATATTTTTTGGATTTTAAATCATCAGCCAGCTTCGTTGCATCTTGTAGGGAATTTCCTGGTGAAATAAATAAATCTGCATTAGGAGCTGATTTTTTTATTTGCTCACTAAATTTATCTTTCCCACTTTTACTCATCACTATCGCAAAATGTCCACCGGCAGATATTCTTTGATCTGCTAATACTGACGCTAAATCATTTAGCGCACCCTTACGAATATCAATATATAAAGGTGTCTCAACCATTCTTTTTAATAATGACATGCAATGGTCCTTGCCTTTGCTAAATCATCGTGATTGTCAACTTCAACCCACGAAACATCACCAATTGGTTGCAAACCAATAACCCCACCTTGGTCAATATATTCTTGATAACCATCTTCATAATAAAGGTCTGGATTTAATTTCCAAGTGGCTTCTAAACTTTTTGTTAATTCTTTTTCACTTGCAGGTTCAATAATTGTTAATCCAATATATTCACCCATTGCACTGCTTGGTTCCATAAGTTTTGTAATTCGTGCTAAATTGCCTGCGCAATCAATTGTTACTTTCATTTCTTCATCAGCTAACTTTTTAACATTATCTATTGCCAATAAAATAGCTGGACCTCTATTAGCTAATAAGGTTTCTTGCACACTTGCTGGATGAACTGTGTCACCATTTGCTAAAAGTAATCCTTGACTAAATAGATCTCTGGCACACCAGAGGGAATAGGCGTTATTCCAAATTTCTGCTTTGTCGTTGTAAATAAGTTCTAAATTAACGCCATGTCTAGATTGCAAATCAAGTTTCCGCTCTTCGATGGCTTCCTTTTTATAACCCACAACTAAAGCCACATCGGTTAATCCATTTTTTGCAAAATTGCTTAACGTGATATCTAAGATTGTGGTTTCCTCATCAACGGGAACCAATGCTTTGGGCAAGGTATCGGTGTAGGGGCGAAGTCTTCGTCCGGCACCGGCGGCTAGAACTAAGCCAAGCATGATGCCCCATTCATTTATGAAGAAAATCCACTATTTGTTGCTCTCTAGTCTTTCACGCATCTATTTTCACTATATATATTGAGTAGGCTCATAATCACTATGAAATTTAATTTCCGTCAATTTGATTCAAATCCTTGGTATCTCAGATTTCGCAGATCAGCAGGCCAGGCTTATCACGCTTGGTTAGCCACTGATCCTGCTGCAGTTAATGAATTTGCCACACTTTTAAAAGACTCCACTAATTATGAAATCATGGCTTATTTTGGTGACGATTTATCTAGGGCCTATCAAATAACCCAATGGTTGCCAGTTTATGAAGAATTAAATAAAAAACATAAAGTACAAATCATTGCTCGACAACACCCAACCACAGAATTTTTGAGAACTAAAACTTCCCTACCGGTAAACACTGTTTATGATTTCTTTACCTTAACTGATTTAGTTGATGCTAAGAACTTTAAAGTTATTTTATATGTCAATAACTCTTTCACAAATTTCCAAGCAATGGCTGCAAAAAGAGCTTTTCATGTTCACTTAAACCATGGTGAATCAGACAAGATGAGTATGACTTCCAGACAAATGTATGCCTACGATGTAATTGCAGTCGCCGGGCAAGCGGCTAAAGATAGATTAAATAATTCTCTTCTTGTGAGAGATGATGAAAAACAAACTGTTATTGGTAGACCCCAGCTAGATTTATTAGAAAAACCAACCAGTGTGCCATTAAATAGGAAAGTTTTGGTTTATGCCCCAACTTGGGAAGGGGATCAAGAGGCAAATAATTATTCGTCCATTGATATTTATGGAGAAAAAATTATTGATAGTTTATTAAAAATTAGTGATGCTACGGTCTTATATAAACCTCATCCAAAAGTTGTGACTTCACCAAATTCAGCTATATCTAATACCCATAACAAAATTATAGAAAAAATTAAAGAAGCAAACAGTAAAGATTTGAATGCGCAACACAGATTAGTCTTAGGAGACCCGATGCCAGTTTTGCAAGCAGCAGATCTAATGATTTCTGATGTTTCTGCAGTAACAATTGATTATTTGTATTTAAAACCAAATGGTGCTTTATTGATGTGTGATCGAAGAAGTGATACTTCATTATTTAATGAAATTGCGCCAGTTTCTAAAGCTGTCACAATTATTGACACATCTAACATAAATCAAATTGATCAAATAATCACTGATCACCTAAATGGCAAAAGTGATAAAAGCAAATATGAACAAATGAGAAGTTACTATTTCGGTGACACTAAACCCGGCAATAGCATCACCAGATTTAATGAGATGGTGGATGATTTAGTGAAACGTCGAGATAATCGCGTTTCCCAAATGCCTAAAAATAATTAAAATTTAAGTTTAATTATTTTTAAATCTAGCGATAGCATCAACTCCACCAAAACTTGACGCTTTTAGTTCACAACTTCCATCACTTGCTTCGACAAGTTCTTTAACGATAGCTAAACCAAAAAGATAAATACAATTTATTTTATCCATGTGTTTCAAGGGCCAAAACCGACGAATTAACCTTGGATATTTAATCTAAAGTTGCTTAAATTTAATCAAATTCAGCTTTGATGCAAAACATGCAAAAATGTGAATAAATGGTAGATTTAGCAAATTGGACAAAATTCCATCAAATAATCGAAAGGCTTTTCCTTGGAAAGTTCTGCAAAAAAATCTGAAACCCGCATAGAGCAAGATCCACTACGTTGGAAAGCTTTAGTTGTTATTGCAATTGCACAATTAATGGTTGTGCTTGATGCCTCAATCGTTAATATCGCACTTCCTTCAATTCAAGAAGATTTAGGAATTTCTGACGTAAATCGTCAATGGGTAGTTACCGCATACACTTTGGCATTTGGAGGCTTACTGCTTCTTGGTGGTCGTATCGCAGACTTTGCTGGACGTAAAAAAATGTTTCTTGTGGGCTTAATCGGATTTGCCGCCGCATCTGCACTTGGTGGAACTTCAGTTAATGCTGAAATGCTTTATGCCGCACGTGCGCTTCAAGGTGTATTCGCAGCAATTTTGGCACCTGCCGCACTTTCTCTAATTAGCGTGACCTTTACAGATTCCAAAGAAAGAGCAAAAGCATTTGGTGTTTATGGTGCACTTTCTGGTGGTGGAGCTGCAATTGGATTAGTGCTTGGTGGAATTTTAACCGAATACGCTTCATGGCATTGGACACTATTAGTTAACGTTCCAATTGCATTAGTTGCATACTTTCTAGCAGTTAAGTTTGTTACCGAATCGAAAGCTAGTGGAAACACTAAATACGATGTGCCAGGTGCGATCACTGCCACACTTGGTTTGGTTTCATTAGTTTATGGAATCACTAAAGCTGATTCAGTTGGTTGGAGTGGAACTAGCACTTTAACTTTCTTGGCACTCGCAGTTATTTTCCTAACTGCCTTCTTGATAATTGAACGCAAATCAAGTCATCCCCTATTACCAATTTCTATTCTTTTGGATAGAAACCGTGGAGGAGCATTTCTTGCATCCTTCTTTGTTGGTATTGGATTGTTTGCGATGTTCTTGTTCTTGTCTTATTTCTTCCAAGCAGTACTTGGTTATGCACCATTAAAGAGTGGTTTGTTGTTCTTACCATTCTCACTTGGTGTAATTATCAGTGCTGGGATTGCAAGCCAACTCTTGCCAAAATTTGGACCAAGATACATCACATTTTCTGGTTTCTTATTAATGACAACAGGAATGTTGCTGCTACTAAGACTTACTCCAGGATCACAATATGTAGCAGACATTCTTCCTTCAATAAGCATTATGAGCTTGGGTGCTGGTTTGGTATTCGTACCACTTTCAGCAACTGCTTTGTTTGAAGTGGGAAATCATGACGCCGGTATTGCTTCAGCTGTGTTAAACACCAGCCAGCAAATCGGTGGCTCAATTGGAGTGGCGTTCTTAAATACAATTGCTGCTTCTGCCACAACTGCCTATATTGTGAAAAATAATTTACCTGGCCCAACTCCAGATGCACTGGTAAACGGATTTACCACTTCATTTGCGTGGAGTGCCTCGATCTTGATTATTGCCGGTCTGATTTGGGTGACTTTGGTACGCATGAGTAAGAAAGAAATTTCTGCTAACGATGTGCCAGCAGGTATTGCCTAGATAAAAGCACGAAAGCAAAATCCCCCAGCAAAAGAGTAAATCTTGAGCTGGGGGATTTTCTTTTTACTATATATATAGCGCGAAATCCGAGTTATTTCACTTAGAGTTAACCCACTTTTGACCCAAATAACATAGAACTTGTCTAGGGTTTAAATGAAACAAGTTCCTCCAGGTCAGTTACTTTCCCCACTGGCCAGAGTAAAGATAAGTTGGGCTTTGCTCGCCAAATTAAGGTAAAGGGTTAAATGTCATTAGATACCAACACTCCACAGCCAATATATTTTGGCCGGGAGAAAAGTAGAACTAATACAGACAAAACCTTTTCATCAATAGTTGTGGTTGCATCGTTTTCTAGTCTTTTTATATTGACAGCAATCATGCTTTATCTGGCCACAACTTCCTGGTCAGTTTTAAAAACCCAAGGATTAGGTTTTATTACCGGATCAGTATGGAACAACGCCCCAGATGTACAAATATTTCAGATTTGGCCGATGATTTATGGATCATTACTAAATGGTGTTTTAGGACTAGTCATTGCTGTTCCAGTTTCTGTTTTATTAGCAATCTTTATTGTCTTTATAGCACCAAAACCTATTTCAAAAGTTTTAACTTTAATAATTGATATTTTAGCTGCCATCCCAAGTGGTTTGATTGGTTTATGGGGATTCTTAGTTTTCACAAGTACTGCCAGTCAGTGGGCGGAGTTGTTAAATAAATATTTAGGTTGGATTCCAATTTTTGGAAACGAATCAGAACAATTTGCTCGCAGCCCTTTTATTGCAGCTTGGGTTTTGGCAATAATGATCACACCAATTATTACTGTGGTTTCTAGAGAAATATTGGCCCAAACTCCAAAAGAATTAATGGATGCTGCAATTGGTTTAGGCGGCTCTCTTTGGGGTGGAATAAAAATGGTTGCCCTGCCTTATGCACGCGGTGGCATTGTGGGTGGAGTGATGCTTGGTCTGGGTAGAGCAATGGGTGAAACAATTGCAATTTATTTTGTTTTGAATTTAGTATTTGACAAGGTTAATTTATATAAAATTCTTGAACCAGAAGGTGGTTCTGTTGCATCAATGATCGTGGCAAAATTTGGTGAAGCCCAAGTTGAAGAGGTAAAAGCACTACTTGGTGCAGGCTTGGTCTTGTTTATTTTAACTTTGATTGTAAACATGATTGCAAATGCGATTGTTTCTCGTTATAGAAATGAGGAAATAGCATGAGTGTAGTTGTGGAAAATGTAATAAAACCTGAAAAACCTTGGGCAACAGTAAATGCTAAAACTTTAAGAGCCTCATTGTTATCAGTCATAACACCATTAATTATTTTGTTTATTGGATTTGTTGTAACAGATTTACCAGCCACTATTTTGGTCGTTATTTTATTTGGCCCAGCTCAATTAATAAGTGCGATTGTATTTATGTCTACGGTATGGGGCAAAAGAGCAATTGGAGATGCAGCAATTTCTGTATTATCTGTTTCAGCTTTTGGTTTAATTTTAGCTTTACTTGGCTCTGTGGTTTTCTCAATTATAACTCGAGGTTTTCCGATGATTCGAGTTAGCTTTTTAACTCAAAACGATGTTTACATAAGTCCAACAACTGATTTATCTTATGGTGGG
>CALBND010000021.1 GCA_937896305.1 uncultured Actinomycetes bacterium | reverse complement strand
TTAAAACCGGGGCCTTAGTTGCTGCTCAATCATTGGTTCCGCCTGGAAAAATCATTCCCGAAAGAGCTCTTGCTTTAGGAGTTCCTGTAAAAATCAGAGAAATGGCTGTGGAGGAAAATGTTTTTGAAGATGGTGTTAATCATTACTTGGAATTAGTTGAAAAATATTTAAAAACTATGAAAAGAATTGATTAAAAATATTTATTTTTTAAACTAGTTATTAAAACATCTAACTCATCAAACAAATCAGCATTACTACAAAGAGACCATTTTTCCCCAATAGGTTTTTGATCGATTCCGCCGACTCTGGCACCAGCTTCACTGGCAATAATTGAGCCTGCTGCAAAATCCCATGGATATAAACCAAATTCATAGTAGGCATCTAATCTGCCAGCAGCCACATAACAAAAATCCAAAGAAGCGGCTCCTGCTCGTCTCACATCGCGAGCAATGGCCACCATTTCATGTAAGACAGCACCTTGTTTCTTTCTTATTTCAACGTCATAGCCAAATCCTGTACCAATTAAAGCTTTCTCTATTTTTGTTCCCGAGTTTGCTTTAAGTTGCATTAGTTTTTGATCATGTAGAACAAATGATCCCCCGTTTTTGTGGGCATAAAAAGTTTCATGCAGCAAAGGTGCTGCCACTACTCCTGCTTGAATTTCGCCATCTATTTCTATGCCAATTGAGATAGCCCAATAAGGATGGTTATAAAAATAGTTAACTGTGCCATCAATGGGATCAATAATCCATCGCACATTGGATGGGTTTTCGGGTGCTTGAGCAGTTCCTTCTTCACCTAGAAAGGAATCGTTTGGTCTTACTTCTTTAATTCGTTGCACAATGTGGCGCTCGGCGGCTTTATCCATTTCAGTTACTAGATCAACTGGGGAAGATTTAGATTCAACTTTCATATCCACAGGTCTTTTATCAACTAAAAGCTCACTAGTTGATTTTGCAATATCTAAGGCCAGGTCTAACAACGTTTTGGCTAGAGACTGGGTCACCTCACCCATCTTGCCCTTAGTAAGCCTGGAAGTAACGTTGAGGTGTGTTAGGTAAATATCAAAAAATTCTTTCGCTGCCTGGAGCTTTAAGTTTCACTTTGGCAGGACTTGTTGCTCGTTTCCCTATCTCAATGTATGGCCTGGGAGCGGTTTTACTCGTGCAGTCTCGAACTGGTTCATATTTCAAAGCTGGTTTACTTTCTGCAGCATTTGCTGTTGCTGCAGCCATTGGTGGACCCTTCACAACAAGATTTGCTGATCGTTTTGGGCAAAATAAAATCATTCCACTTCAAGTTCTAATTCATACTTCTTCTTTACTTATCACCATTTTGTTTATTATTGAAAAGTTTAACTTCGGATTAGTTTTGACATTAGGCGTTATTTCTGGATTATCCATTCCTGCAATTGGGCCCTATGTCAGAGCTAGGTGGCAAAAAGTAACCACTAGTTCTCCACAACAAAATACAGCCTTTGCACTAGAAAGTGTTTTTGATGAAGTTATTTTTATTTTCGGTCCACCTCTTGTTACTTTTCTGTGCATTATTTTATATGACGCTGCAGGTTTATTTCTAGCAGCATTTTTAGTAACTATAGGTAGCCTCTGGTTAACTTCACAAAAATCAACCCAACCCGCTATCCATAAAGTTGGCGCGATAATAGGTAAAGCTGCAATTTTTTATCCTGGAATGTGGTCAATATTTATGGCCTACATATTATTTGGTGCCGTTTTTGGGGCAGCAGAAGTTATTGCGGTTGCATTTAGCCGAGAAAAAGGAAGTCCTGAATTAGCTGGAATGTTAATTACTTTTTGGTCAGTTGGTTCATTAGCTGCTGGATTACTTATGGGAGTTATCCACTTCAAATCTAAACTTTCTAATAGATTTTTATTCTTTGCATTCCTATTTGCGATCTCATTAATCCCGCTTCCTTTTATTTCAACTATTTACATGCTTTCAATTACTTTATTAATTTCTGGATTAGCTATCTCACCTGTCTTAATAACTGGCTACACCTTGATAGGTCAGCTAGTCCCCCAAAACAGATTGACCGAAGGTTTTGCCTGGGCCAATACCGGTGCTGGATTAGGCATAGCTTTGGCTTCAGCTATTGCTGGATGGATTATTGATAACAGTGGGGCGCAAGTTGCGTTCTGGGTTGTAACAGCATCTGGGTTACTAACCTTTGTGATTTCTTTGGCAAATTTCCGTGATTTAAAACGTGCCGACTCGCGCTCAGCAATACCGGCCTAAAAGGTACTTTTTCTCGTAACGTAGTTCTTCACAAGGGTGTGTGCTAGTCACACCAGTAACACAAATTTTGGGGGTGTCATCATGACTAAAAAATTAACTTTTGGTGCATTAAGTGATGACGGTACAAAATTTGTATTGCAAGATGAAAATGGAAATGAATTTGCTTTAGATCTTGATGAAAAAACTCGCGAAGCTGCACGCACTTGGCAAAAACGTCCTAAAGCTTCACGTCACGATAGAGATCATGAATTAAGTGTCGCCGAAATTCAAGCAAGAATTCGTGCCGGTATTTCCGCCGAAGATTTAGCAAAAGTTTCAAGCATTCCTTTAGAAAGAATTAGAAGATTTGAACCACCAGTTATGCAAGAACGTTATTGGATTTCCATGCGTGCTAAAGAAACTGAAATAAGAAGAGCTCACGGTAGCGCAACATTTAATGAAATAGTTCAAACCAGAATTTTGCACGGCGGTGGCGATATCGAATCAACCAAATGGGACGCTTGGCGCAGAGAAGATGGTAGATGGAATATTGCAGT
>CALBND010000020.1 GCA_937896305.1 uncultured Actinomycetes bacterium | reverse complement strand
CAATGCGGCATCTTTTTCAACATATCTTCTGTATTCATCCAAAGTGGTCGCACCAATTGTTTGCAGTTCACCGCGAGCAAGCATTGGTTTTAAAATTGAGGCTGCATCAATTGCGCCCTCAGCGGCACCTGCCCCTACTAAGGTATGTATTTCGTCTATAAACAAAACAATGTCGCCTCGGGTACGGATTTCTTTTAAGACTTTCTTTAATCTTTCTTCAAAATCTCCGCGGTATCTGGAACCGGCAACTAGTGAACCTAAATCAAGGGTGTAAATCTGTTTGTCTTTCAAGGTTTCTGGAACATCGCCATGAACTATTAATTGGGCTAAACCTTCAACTACCGCAGTTTTACCCACTCCTGGCTCACCAATTAATACAGGATTATTTTTGGTACGACGAGATAAAACTTGCATTACTCTTTCGATTTCTTTTTCTCGACCAATTACAGGATCAAGTTTTCCATCGCGGGCTGCTTGGGTTAAGTTTCTGCCAAATTGGTCTAAGACCAATGAAGTTGATGGGGTGCCTTCATTTGGGGCACCTGAAGTTAATGGTTCTTTTCCTTGGTAGCCCGATAGTAATTGAATTACTTGTTGACGAACTCGGTTTAGATCTGCACCTAGTTTGACTAATACTTGAGCAGCCACGCCTTCGCCTTCGCGAATAAGGCCCAGCAAAATATGTTCGGTACCAATGTAGTTATGGCCTAATTGCAAAGCTTCTCTTAAAGAAAGTTCTAAAACTTTTTTGGCACGGGGGGTAAATGGAATATGTCCTGATGGTGCTTGTTGTCCTTGACCAATAATTTCTTCTACTTGAGATCTAACTGACTCAAGGGAGACCCCTAAAGATTCAAGTGATTTAGCGGCAACGCCTTCGCCTTCGTGAATTAGGCCAAGCAAAATATGTTCGGTACCGATGTAATTGTGATTAAGCATTCTTGCTTCTTCTTGTGCAAGTACTACTACTCGTCTTGCACGATCAGTAAATCTTTCAAACATTGTCTTTAGCCACCTCCACTCAACTTTTGGGAACTGCGTTTTTTCCTATACTTCTATAGTACGACTTTTAAGTAAATAAGCAATTTCGCGGTCAAGGATTAAAACCACCCCTATTAGTAGCGTATTTTAGTCCCACTGGTAACAACAACTAGTAGAGGGGCACTCGAAACAGGCTTGAGTCCAGACAACTCAATAACTGAAAAATTTAGCGAATAATGGTGAGAACTACGATTGCTAAACTAAGAATAGTTAAATAAGTAATTGAGCCATGAAAAACATTCATAGCCTTTTGTTTTTCCGTTTCGGCAATTTTGTGAAAATGGTAACTAATAGTTTGACTAATAAATATAAACCCAGTAATTAATGCTATTGCTAAATACCAGATTCCCATTTCTGAATCATAAGTTAACAAAAGTGAAGACAAAACTGTCAATACTGCATAAATTATTATTTGTACGCTTACATATTTACGAGATTTAACAACTGGCAACATAGGAATACTTGCGGCAGCATAATCTTCCTTATATTTAATTGCAAGGGCCCAAAAGTGTGCCGGTGTCCAAAAGAAGACAACTACGAATAACAACCAGGCTTGCCAGGAAAGACTGTTAGTTACAGCGGCCCATCCAATAAGCACAGGCATACAACCAGCGATTCCACCCCAAATAATATTTTGGGAACTTTTTCTTTTCAAAATAAATGTATATAAAACTACATACCATAAAATTGCAACGAGAGTTAAGAAAGTAGCTAGTAAATTAGTAAATGCCATCATCACAATTAAAGAGAGTGCTCCTACCAAAGTAGCTGTGATCTGGGCGGTCAATGGACTTAATTTGCCTAGCGGCAATGGACGTTGAGAGGTCCTATCCATTATTGAGTCAATATCTCTATCTAGATAACTATTCCAAGCATTAGCACTTGCTGCAGCAAGTGAACCACCAAATAAAGTTCCAATAATTGCATTTACAGATGGCATTCCTCTAGCAGCCAAGAACATGGCTGGTAAAGAAGTAATCAATAATAATTCGATAACTCTGAATTTAAACAACTGAAAAATTGATTTGGTAAACGCTGAGACGTCGGTTTTAGCAAGAGATGAGACATTACTTGGCGACAACTCTCAACCACCTCTCTAAAATGTCCTATTTACATATTATTGGTTGAGTTCCATTAGCTAATTAATGGGCTTAAATATCTAGCCTTACTAAGAGATTTTCTCATAATTTAATCAATAAATAATAATTACTTGTTTTAATTCACAAACCCACAAACTATTTTGTTAAATGTTTAATCATTCTGGTATTTCCCAAGGTGTTTGGTTTTACTTTGTCGAGATCTAGGAATTCGGCAATACCTACGTCATAGGATTCTAGTAATTGTTGATAAATTTCAGGCTCAACTTGAGCGCCTTCAATTTCTATAAATCCATGTTTGCTAAAAAACTTAGTTTCAAAAGTTAGGCAAAAAATTCTTGAAACTCCTAATTCCTTTGCTCTTTTCATCAAGGATTCTAGAAGTTTTGAACCAAATCCCTTAAATTTATGTTCTGGCAATATTGCTAATGTTCTTACTTCGGCTAAATCTTCCCATAATACGTGAATGGCTCCTGCTCCAATAACTTTATTTTCAAATTCAATAACCATGAAATCTGTAACATCTTCATAAAGAGTAACTGTTGCTTTTGATAGCAGTCTTCGATCTGGGGCATAATTATCAATTAGATTTCTGATTATTTTGACATCTTTGGTATTAGCATTTCTAATAATGATTTCTGACATATTTATTGTGGCTTAACTAGTGGAAACAAAACAGTTTCTCTTATACCTCTACCAGTTAACATCATCAAAACTCGATCAATTCCCATTCCTTGGCCACCAGCTGGTGGCATCCCGTATTCCAAAGCTTTAATAAAATCTTCATCTATCTGCATAGCTTCTACATCACCTTTGTCAGCTAATTTTGCTTGTTCTGTTAATCGTTTGCGTTGTTCGATTGGGTCATTTAATTCTGTGTATGCTGTGCCAATTTCTGAACCAAATGCTACTAAGTCCCAACGTTCAGCGACTCTGTCATCTTCACGATGTTGTCTTGTTAATGGGGCTACATCGGTAGGAAAATCTTTATAAAAAGTAGGTAAAACTGTTTTATCTTCAAGTAAATGTTCATAAAGTTCTAAGACAACTTGGCCTCTAGTCCATTTTGGATCGTGTGAGATTTTTAATTTATCTGCCAGGCTTCGTAAAGTTTTTTCATCGGTATCAGCATTAATTGTTTCACCAATTGCTTTGGAGAGTCCTTCATAAACCGAAACAACTGGCCATTGGCCACTCAAGTCATGTTCGGTGTGATTGCCCTCATCATCCCAATGTCTTGCAATAACTTTTCCATAAACAGCCATTGCTGCTTCTTGAATTATTTTTTGAGTAAGAATTCTCATTTGGTCATAATCGCCGTATGCCTGATACATCTCCAACATTGTGAATTCGGGATTATGTGAGGTATCGGCTCCTTCGTTTCTAAAGTTTCTATTAATTTCAAAAACCTTATCCACTCCGCCAACCAATAACCTCTTTAAATAAAGCTCTGGGGCGATTCTTAAAAATAACTCCATGTCGTAGGCATTTATATGAGTTTTAAAGGGACGAGCGTTTGCTCCTCCATGCATGACTTGCAGCATTGGTGTTTCAACTTCAACGAAACCACGATCTGTTAATGATTTTCTAACACTTGCAACAACCTTGGATCGAACATAAAGCATTTCTCTTGCTTCTGGTCTAACAATTAAATCAACGTAGCGCATTCTGACTCTTTGCTCTGGATCATTTAATCCTTTGTGTTTGTCAGGTAATGGTGTCAATGACTTACTAGTGATAAGCCATTTATTTGCTTTTATAGAAAGTTCACCTCTTTTAGTGGTAACTACTTCTCCAGTAATTCCAACTAGATCTCCCAGGTCAACATGTTCTTTCCACATTTCTATCGATTCTTCACCAACAGCATCTGCTGCCACCATTATTTGTAAATCACCAGAGCCATCTCTTAATGTCGCAAAAATTAATTTTCCAGCAATTCTATTTAACATAACTCGACCGGCAATACTCACAATTTTTCCTGTTTTAGCCTCAGGTGCTAAATCTTGATTCTCGTGCCTGACTTCCATCAAAGTATTGGTTGGTTTGAATCCGACTGGATATGGATCAATTCCTTGCGCCTGGATTTTGGCAAGTTTTTCACGACGAATCTGTTCTTGTTCGTTGAACTCTTCACTTGATTCAATACTCATAGGGTTAAAGACTACTTGTTCTTTTCGAAAACTAAACGTAAGCCTTCCAGTGTCAAGTCGGGTTCATGGTGGGTAATGAATTTTGATTCTTCAACTACAAGTGATGCCAATCCACCAGTTGCAACAACGGCTTTAAGTGGGCCTATTTCAGCAACGATTCTTTCTAAAATTCCATCAACTTGTCCAGCAAATCCATAAAGCGCACCAGATTGCAAAGCCTCAACAGTATTTTTACCGACAACACTTTTTGGTTTTATAAATTCAACTTTTCGCAATTGAGCTGCCTTCCCTGCTAAAGCTTCCAGCGAAATTTCGATCCCGGGGGCAAGGGCTCCACCAAGAAATTCTCCCCTTTCGCTAACAACATCAAAATTTGTAGAGGTTCCAAAATCAACAACAACTGATGGTCCCCCATGTCTTTCAAATACGGCTAATGAATTTGCGATTCTGTCAGCACCAACCTCTTTAGGATTGTCAGTAATAATTGGAACACCAGTTTTTGTTCCTGGTTCTATTATCACAGTTTTAATGTCAGTAAAATATCTTTCCAACATCCATCGAATTTCTTTCAACACTGAAGGCACGGTTGAACAAAGTGAAATACCAGATACTTCTGGTTGTCCGTTAAGTAATCCCCTGAAGGTAAGTATTAATTCATCAGCTGTTGAATGTGCGTCAGTTTTAATTCGCCAGGATTGAATAAGATTTTCGTTATTATATAAACCAATTACAGTATTAGTATTTCCAACATCAATAGTTAAAAGCATTTAATTTCTCCTAGCAACTCTAAATTAACTCAACGTTTATTGAGCAGTTCTCAGGTCACCACCTATATCCAACACTGGGGCGGAATGAGTTAATGAACCCACGGCTAAGAAGTCCACACCCGTGGCTGCGATTTTGGCTGCATTTTCAATTGTGATGCCACCACTTGCCTCTAATTTTGCTTGAGAGTTATTTAATTTTACTGCTTGCTCTATGTCTTTTATGTCAAAATTATCTAATAAAATGAATTCTGCTTTATTTTCTAGAGCTTCTTTGAATTGTGTTAGGTTATCAACTTCTATTTCCATAGTTAGTTCTGGATATTTATCTCTTGTTTTGTCAATTGCATTTTTTATGCCATTAGAAGCAACAATGTGATTATCTTTAATTAAAACTTGATCGTTTAATGTCATTCTGTGGTTTAGTCCCCCACCGGCTCTGACTGCATATTTTTCTAGCACTCTTAACCCGGGTGTAGTTTTGCGTGTATCACGAATCTTGGCTTTGCTGCCAGAAATTTCGGTAACCCATTTGTTAGTCAAAGTAGATATTCCACTTAAGTGTCCTAAGAAATTTAACGCAGTTCTTTCAGCACTTAATAAATCAACTGTTGAACCTTTGACAGTTAATACACACGTATTTGCTTCAACTTTTAACCCATCGCTTACACATTGCTTCACTTCAATATTTTTGTTTGTAATAGATAAAAAAACTAATGAGGCTATATCAATTCCAGAGATAACTCCAGCTTTTCTAGTTACTAGATCAAGATAGGAAATTTGTGTCTCAGGAATTGTAGCGAGAGAAGTTAAATCTTCTCCACCCACTAAATCTTCTGAGATAGCTAAATCGACAAGAGCTTGAATTAATTCGGGTTCAAGTTGTTTTTTAAGTAAATTTCTGTAAATATCTTCGATGGTGAGCAAGATTTCCCTACTTGTTCTTTATCGCTGTTTCAGAAAGCACCATTTTACCTTCTTGAAGTTTGCCTATAATTCTTACTAACCATCTATCATCATTTCTCTCTGGAAAATCTGACCTCCAATGAGATCCTCTACTTTCTTCTCTATGAAGGGCTGCTGCAGCTATAAAACTTGAAACAGTTAACAAATTTGTAGATTCCCAGCTTTGAGTTGATGCTTCTTTAGTAGTTTTGTTACCAATTTGATTCAGAGTTTGCAAAGTTTTTGTTAAAGATTCCTTGCTTCTAACTGCTCCTGCGCCTTTGGTTGTTGTCTTTGTTATTTCTTTTCGCACTTTGCCTTTGATTAGATTGGTTGGAGAGGAATTAAATTCAGGCTCGGATTGTTTAGGTAAATCTTGTAAATGTGTACTTAATCTTTCAGCAACAACCAATCCTTCAAGCAAACTATTTGAGGCCAATCTATTTGCACCATGCACTCCAGTGTTGGCACATTCTCCGACTGCAAATAATCCTGGAATTTCAGTTTTACCTGTCATGTCTGATACAAGACCTCCACTTGCGTAATGTGCCGCAGGAACTACAGGGATCATTTCTGTAATTGGATCTATGCCTACTTTTCTACAGCTAGACAAAATATTTGGAAATCTATGTAACCAAACTTCTTCACCTAATTTTGTTCCATCCAACCAAACATAAGCATTTCCACTGTTTACTATTTCTTGGTGCACAACATGTGCAACAACATCTCTAGGGGCTAGATCCTTCATCGGGTGTAGATTTTGCATTAACGCCGAACCATCTAGTTTTCTTAAGATTGCACCTTCACCTCGCACTGCTTCACTGATTAGAGGTTGTGAACCTTTTGAATCATTTCCAGTCCATAAAACAGTTGGATGAAATTGAATAAATTCTAAATCTGAGACAGTTGCACCAGCTCTTAAAGAAAGTGCTACCCCATCTCCAGTGGCAACCAAAGGATTTGTGGTTTGTTCAAAAACTGCACCCAATCCACCAGTTGCTAAAACAACAGCTCTAGCCAGAGCAGCACCAACACCATCAATTTTGCCTCTACCCATCACATGCAAAGTGACTCCACAAACTGCATTTGCTTTATTTTTTAATAAATCCAATACCAGGGCATGTTCAAATATTCTTACTTTCGGATCTGCTAATACTTTTGCAACCAATGCTCGTGAAATTTCGGCACCTGTTGCATCTCCACCAGCATGAGCAATTCGATCTTGTCGATGCCCACCTTCTCTTGTTAGTGCAACATTTCCTGATGGATCTAAATCAAATGTGGCACCTAAACTAATAAGTCTTTTTACCGCCGCAGGTCCTTCTTCAACTAACACGTTTACAGAATTTATGTCACATAATCCTGCACCGGCTTCTAAAGTGTCATTCAAATGTTGACTTGGGCTATCTCCTGGTCCAAGGGCTGCGGCAATTCCACCTTGCGCCCACGCAGTTGATCCAGTGGATAAAACATCTTTTGTTAAAAGTAAAACACTTAAATTTTTTGATCTTGCAGTCAATGCTGCAGTTAAACCAGCGATCCCAGAACCTATGACAATCACATCAGCATTTATTGTCCAGCCGGGATCTGAGGCGTGTAGCTTTTGAACTAGGTTGGCTTCGGTCATAAGTTGCCCTTTAATTGAACTGACATGTTGTCTATCAGTCTTGTGTCTCCAAGTTTAACGGCTATTAAAATTCTTGCATTTTCATTAGCTCCTATTGCATTTAAGTCATTTCCAAGAATTTCTACATAATCAATTTCAATTAAGTCCGACTCTTTTAATTTATTTTTTACTATACTTTTTAGCATCTCTACATTTGCGCCATTTTTACTTTCCTTTATCGCTAACTTTAGAGCTTGTGGGATAAGGGCTGCAGCATTTCTTTGATCAGAAGATAAATAAACATTCCTGCTCGATAAAGCCAACTCATCTTTATCGCGCCTTGTTGGACCAGCAATTATTCCAATTTTTGGATTTCTTTTATTTGCCATTTCTTTTATTAGTATTAATTGTTGGAAATCTTTTTCACCAAATACAGCAGCGTTCGGTTGAACTATGTCAAATAATCTTGTTACAACTTCAATAACCGCTGAAAAATGTCCGGGTCTATTTCTTCCCTCAAGAATTTCAAATCTTAGATCTGTCTCAACCTCTAAGGGCCACTGTCCTGGGTAAACATCTTTTACATCCGGGGCCCACAAAATATTGGCACCTGCGTTTTGGGCAACTATTAAATCCGAATCTAAATTTCTAGGGTATTTCTCAAAGTCTTCGTTCACTCCGAACTGTTTTGGATTAACAAAATCGCTCACGATTACACATCCAGTGCTACCTACGTACTTTTTTGCTAACTTAATTAAAGAGGCATGGCCTTCGTGCAAAGCTCCCATTGTTGGAACTAAGCAAATGTTGTTGGAAAGTCCATTCAATGCAGTTCTTAATTCAGAATTGCTATGAACCAAAATTGTCATGAGCCAACTCTATTCATGAGGCCAAAGAGGTGTTATCTCCTGGTTTATCATCTGAATCCTTTATGCGACATATTTTTTCTAGCCATAAGGAAAGACCTAATAAGATTCCTGCTGAGATAATAATAAAAATAGAAGTTGTGATTCTGTTTTGAACTGGATTTAGAGACAGCCCTGGAATAAAGGAAACAATTACACCTAAATAGAAATTAAGTATTAAAACACCAGCCCTACTCCCGGCAAAGGCCAAAGCCACAGTTCTGGCTGCAACCAAGGGGTGGGGAGGAAGTTTCTTTTTATTGTTTTCTATTTCCTTCTTCTTAGTAATTTTAAGTCTTGATCGAAAAATAATTATCCAATAAAGTAAGGAAGCATCTAATACAACTAGTGCTAAAAAAGTATTATTACTTACAGGAAAAAATGATCCAGAAATGTTTTTATAAATCTGAGGAATGAAGTAACCAAAAATAAGTCCAAATACTGACCATGTAATTAAGTTTCTTGTTTCAGTTGGTTTCATTTATTTACTAAACTTTGTTGATTGATTCTTAATTCTTGGCAATCTAATTTACTTATCAAATTTGCAACTATCCCTTTGTTGACCAACACAGATGTTGAATCAATTTCAAACCAAGGAATTAATACAAAACAGCGTTCGTGGGCCAGCGGGTGAGGAATTGTGAGATTAGGGGAATTATGTTGTCTATCTTCAATTGCAACAATATCTAAATCAATAGTCCTTGGTCCCCATTTTTCTTCGCGGACTCTGTCTAATTCGATTTCTATTGACTGCAACTGTTTTAATAAAATTTCAGATTCTAATTTAGATTCGATTTGGATCACGGCATTCAAATAATCATCTTGAACAGGTCCACCTACTGGAACTGTTTCATATACTGAAGAAATTTTTAAAATTTCAACATATTTAATCTTGTTTATTTTCTCTACAGCTGATTGAAGGTAATTAAATCTATCGCCTAAGTTTGAGCCTAAAGCGATTATTGCTTTCATTTTTTGCGCTCAGCAACTACAACAACGTCAGAAAATTCAAGATTTATTGGTGCATTAGGTTTATGAATTGAAATTTTGATTGAATTAAACGTAAATTCTTTGAGTAGAGTCTCTGCTAGATGATCTGCTAATTTTTCAATTAAATTAAATGAGCCTGTTTCAACAATTGCCTTAGTTCTTATTGCCACGCTTCCATAATCAATTGCGTGAATTAAGTCATCTGTTTGGGTTGCTTTATTTGTATCGTAACTATATTCCAAATCAATAATGAAGGTTTGACCATTCTTTTTTTCATCTTCAAATACCCCGTGGTAACCAAAGGTTTTTATACCAGTGATTAAAACTTTGTCGACACTCATTTTAATCCTTTAGTTTCTGTGCAACTTTGACAGCAATCGCAGATCCAGCTACATCATGCACTCTAACTGCAAATACCCCATGTTCGACAACATAGGAACTAATAGCTGTCGTAGCCATGTCTCTATCTTTAGTATCTTGAGAATCTTTTGGGTAGGAAAAATCGGCAAGAAATCTTTTTCTGGATGCACCTATGTAAATAGGTAATTCTAATTCATGGAATCTATTTATGTTTTTTAAGATCTCCCAATTATGTTCTGGACTTTTAGCAAAACCTAAACCTGGATCTATTACAATTCTATTTCTGCTAATTCCAGCTGCTGTTGCTTCATTTATTTGTTGGTTTAATTCCTGTATTACCTCTGTGACTACATCTTTGTAAGTTGCTAAATCATCCATTACCTTTGATTGTCCACGCCAGTGCATTAGAACGTATGGAACCTCATATTTTGAAATTACGTGATGCATTTTTTCGTCATTTAATCCACCACTAACATCGTTAACCATTTGCACACCAGCTTTTATTGCTTCGACAGCAGTTTGGCTATTCATGGTGTCAATACTTGTCGGAATTCCAAGTTTTGTTAATTCACTTATTACTGGTATTACTCTTTCCAGTTCTTCTGTGACAGATATTCTTTCCGCCCCTGGTCTTGTTGATTCACCACCTATATCAATTAAGTCTGCACCCTGGCTAATCATTTTTTTGCTGTGTTCAATTGCTTGGGATGTGTTATTAAATTGGCCACCGTCTGAGAAAGAATCGGGTGTTACATTTAAAACACCGACAACTAAACAAGCATTTTTATTTTTTAGATTTGAATTAAGTCCTGCTGGCTGTTTGAAATGATTTGACTTCATGAATTATGAGTTATAAGAGTTAGAGCTTCATGTCGCAATGCAGGATCTTGTAAATTTCCTCTCACTACAGAGGTTGTTGTTTTGGATCCAGGTTTACCGACACCACGCATACTCATGCAGAAATGTTCAGCTTCAATAACAACTATCACGCCTTGAGGTTTCAGGATTCTCATTAATGCATCTGCTACTTGCGTGGTTAATCTTTCTTGAACTTGCGGTCTTTTCGCATAAACATCAATTAGACGAGCAAGTTTGGATAATCCCGTTATTTTTCCATTATTATTTGGAATGTAGCCAACACTTGCCTTGCCCACAAAGGGTAATAAATGATGTTCACATACTGAATGAATATCAATATCTTTAACTATGACTAATTCGTTATGGTTTAGATCAAAAGTTGTAGCTAGCACATCATCAGGTTTTTCATACAATCCTGCAAAAATTTCTTTATACGCTCTTGCTACACGTGCCGGCGTATCTTTTAATCCATCGCGATCTGGATCTTCGCCAATGGCAATAATGATTTCTTTTACTGCATTTTGAATTTTTGTTTCATCAAATGGTGATCTTTGCGCAGGGTCAATATCTGCTAATGGGTCAGCCGTTGGACTGATGCGAGTTTTGTCACTCATTTTTATTTCTTAGGTTTAGACGTTTCGCTAGCTACAGCACTACTGCCTGATTTATTTTCTTGCGGATGAATTAAAGAAGTTGGAGTATCTTCAGGTTTAACTAAACGTATAGGAGCTTTTACTGGACCTTTCTTGGATGGTTTTCTTTTGTTTGATCCAGTCCAGGCAGGTCTATTTGGTTTTCTTTTTAGTTTTTTGAAAATTTGTGCTACTTCTGCTTTATCAAGAGTTTCTTTCTCTAATAATTCCATCACTAATTTATCTAGTATCGCTCTATTGTTATTTAAAATTGCATAGGCTTCATGATGGGCGTTATCAATTAATTTTCTAACTTCCTGATCGATTGCTGCAGCTACATCTTCTGAATAATCTCTTTGATGATTTAAGTCACGGCCTAAGAAAACATCACGACTTTCATTGCCATATTTAATTGCACCTAATCTCTCAGTCATTCCATATTGAGTCACCATTGCTTTAGCAACAGATGTTGCTTTTTCAATATCGTTAGAGGCACCAGTTGTTGGATCATGGAATACCATTTCTTCAGCAGCTCTGCCACCCAACATGTATGCAAGTTGGTCAAGCATTTGGTTTCTCGTTGTGGAATATGTATCTTGTTCAGGCAAAACCATGGTGTAACCAAGTGCTCTGCCTCTTGGCAGAATTGTAATTTTATGAACCGGATCAGTATTAGGAAGTGCAGCAGCAACTAATGCGTGTCCACCTTCGTGATAAGCCGTAATTAATCTTTCTTCATCTCGCATTAATCTAGTTCTTTTTTGTGGGCCTGCAATTACTCGATCAATTGCTTCATCAACTATTTCAGCGTCAATAAACTTTTTACCAGTTCTAGCAGTTAATAATGCTGCTTCATTAAGCACGTTTGCTAAATCAGCACCAGTAAATCCTGGTGTTCTTTTAGCGAAATCAAAAAGATTTACATCATCTGCAATTGGTTTACCCTTGGCATGAACTTGCAAGATCTTTTCTCTACCTTTTAAGTCAGGTCTTTCAACTGCAACTTGACGATCAAAGCGACCGGGGCGAAGTAACGCTGGGTCTAAAACATCTGGTCTGTTTGTGGCAGCAATTAAAATTACGCCCACGTTTACATCAAAGCCATCCATTTCAACCAAAAGTTGATTTAATGTTTGTTCTCTTTCATCATGTCCGCCACCTAAGCCGGCGCCACGTTGTCTACCAACAGCATCTATTTCGTCAACAAAAATAATTGCTGGGGCAGCTGTTTTTGCTTGTTCGAATAAATCTCTAACTCGACTTGCTCCAACGCCAACAAACATTTCAACAAAGTCTGATCCTGAAATGGAAAAGAATGGAACTCCAGCTTCGCCAGCTACCGCTCGTGCTAACAAAGTTTTACCAGTTCCGGGAGGTCCATAAAGCAAAACTCCTTTTGGAATTTTTGCACCCACCGCTTGAAACTTTGCAGGTTCTGCTAAAAATTCTTTAATTTCTTGGAGTTCTTCTACTGCTTCATCAACTCCTGCTACGTCAGAGAAAGTTGTCTTTGGCATATCTTTATTAACTGATCTTGCCTTAGCTTTTCCAAAATTAAGTACTCTGTTGCCACCTTGCATTTGGCCCATGAAGAAGAAGAGTAAAAATATTACCAAGGCGATTGGTAATAGTGAAAATAAGAGATTTACTAAAAAGTTATCTTTAGGAACTACTGCATCATATCCGTCTTGGGCAATTGTTCCACTATCTACTTTTCCTTGTAATAATTCTTGTAATAAAACACCTTGACCTGTTATGTAGTCGGCTTGTGCTTTTCGGTCATCTTTAAAAGTTAATTCAATTCTTTGGTCGCGATCAATTAATTTAACACTCTTTACTTGATTGTCTTGGATTGCCAAAACTGCTTGAGAAGTTGTAATGGTTTCTGGTGCGCTTGAAGAAGAAATTACATTGCTACCTAATAAAACTAAAGTTATGGCAACAGTAATCCAGAAAAATGGTCCTCTTAAGAAATTTTTTGCCTTCATCTATCTACGGGTTTAAAAAAACCCTAGCCTCCATAAGTCGCAGGTTTTGAGCAACTTTGCCCTCACCTTTGATGCTACGCGCTACGACTTTGGGGTATAGACATCTGGGTGCAAAGTTGCGATTGAACGTAAGTTTCTGTAGCGCTCGGCATAGTCAAGACCGTAGCCAACCACGAATTCGTTAGGTATCTCAAATCCAACATATTTTGCATCTACTTCAACTTTTAATGCTTCTGGTTTTCTTAAGAGAGCAAAGATTTCGACCGAAGCTGGTCCGCGTGAGCGCAAGTTTTTTTGTAGCCATGAAAGAGTTAAACCTGAGTCAACAATATCTTCCACAATCAAAACATGTCTGCCATCAATATCTTTATCTAAATCTTTTAAGATTCTTACAACACCACTTGATGCGGTGCCGTAACCATAAGAAGAAACTGCCATCCAATCCATTTCAATACTTCTAGTTAGATTTCTAGCTAAATCAGCCATCACCATCACAGCGCCTTTTAACACTCCAACAAGTAATAGATCTTTACCGTCATAAT
>CALBND010000019.1 GCA_937896305.1 uncultured Actinomycetes bacterium | reverse complement strand
TCTAATCGCGAATAATTACCAGTTAGTTAGTTGGTTGCAGATTCAACGGGTGTTACTTTCCAGGCTCGGTCCTGCAACCAAGTAACTGGGTTCATACTTTTATCTGAACTACTTTTAACTTCAAAATGTAAATGTGAGCCGGATGAGCGACCTGAAGATCCAACTAAACCAATCTCATCGCCTGGAGTTAAATATCGTCCTTTTTTAGCAATAATTTTTGACATGTGGGCATACCAAGATGTTGTGCCATCGGCATGCTGCAAAACAACTACACGACCATAAGCTGGTTTTCTGGCTGCAAAAATTACTTCACCTTCCACAACGGCTTTAATCTTTGTTCCTCTTGGTGCACGAATATCAATTCCAGTATGTCTTCTACTTGACCAACGTCTACCTTTTTGGTTATAAACTGCAGAAATTTGTCCAGTAACTGGCATTACATAAGGTAAAGATCTAGATGAAGCACCGCGAGCAGGTTGTTTGCCTCTTTGTTTTTCTGGGACACCACCATTGGCAACTGTTGTTTGTGGAGCTTGTGCATTTGGATCAACTGGTTCATTGGGATCAATAGGAACTTCCGGGGCATCTTGGAATTCTTTTTCAGCAGCTTCAGCAGCTCTTTGATCTGCTAGGGCTGCAAATATTTCTCTCCAACCAATTGGTCCTAGAGAAGTACCATCATCACTGTCATCGTTGTCTGCATAAAAACGTCTTACCGCTTCAGTTGTTTGTGGACCATATTTTCCGTTGGCAACAGATATAGAGTATCCAAGTTCAATTAAAGCCTGTTGCATTTTTTTAACAGCTTGATTTTCAACTCCAACTTGCATTGATGCTTGTCCTGGATAGTCAGGTGTGCTGGCAGCTGAGGCTGCAGAAATTGGGAGGGTGCTAAGCAAAAGTCCTGTGATTGCCAGACTTGCTAGACGTCGTTGAAGGCGCATGCCTTCGACCCTACCAACCCCCTACCCCTGGCGTAACCCCCAAGTCGGGCATTTTGGGGTTAGGGTTTGATCGTTACCTCAAGGCGTGAGTCATCTTGGGTGGAATCACAACTATTAGACATCGGAATCTCCAAAATTCCTCGAATTCCACTAGCCACAATGGCTTCTTTGGCCACTACTCCTGTGAAATAGACAACTTGGCCAGCATCGAAGCAGCCAACTGGTTCAGCTGAGAGAGCATAAAGCTTTCGATCAGGTGACTGATATTTGCCTAAGGTTGCCGAAAATGATTTAGGGCCAATGGAAACATTTTTCATCTGCACTTGAAAGATTTTTCGACCCAATGAGTCTTCAAATACGACACCAGAATCTAGTTGCATTCCTTTGCCCCAGTAAATGGCCTTGATGTCATTGGCTAAAGACCAATTAACTTTAGGAAGCTCTTTCATTTTGGAAGCCAAACTGATTTTGCTTCCCCCCGTGGACTTAATGGACCAAGAAGTTATTTTTCCACTTTTATTGAATTTAAAATCTGTGTAGGTCCCACTAAATCCTGGAACAGCGGTAGTTAAAACCACTTTTCCTATACTAATTTTTGCCTTACCTGCTGCTGCTGGGGCAGGACTATTGTTTAAGGGTCTTGCAGTATTGGTTGTGACACTTCTGAAATATTTTTCGGTAGCGTAATAATTTTGGGCCATATTTAGGGCTAACAGTGCAGAACTTGAAACATTCTTACTGGCCTTACTCATTTGATATGGATTACTAGATGCAATGGCTTTAAAGACAGCTGAGATTTTAGCTTGCTGGCTAGCACTTGGTGCTGCGCTAGCTGGAGATATTGCAACAGCTGCACATATAAGTAGTGTGGTTAAAAATCCAGTTAATTTGATTTTTTGATTCATGCCCCCAATAATACCCCCAAAAGAAGCAGAAACCCCACCATTTGAATGAATAGATATTGCTAATTGGTGACAAAATGGTCAAATGAACTTATTGCGAATTTTGCCAAAGCCTGAGAAGTCTCTTATCGGGGCAGATCTTAAAGAGTTGTATTCCTGGCCCAACAAATTCTGGGTTAGAGCCAGCATGGTTCAAGATTTAACCGGATCAATTACGGATGCTTCAGGAAGTGCCGCTAATTTATCGACTCCTGGAGATAAGGAAGTTTTTAGAAATTTGCGTCAATTGTGTGACTTGATTTTAGTTGGCGCTAAAACTGCTATGAGTGCACCTTATTTGAATATAAAAATTAATGCAGAAAATGCTGAAGTCAGAAAATCATTAAAAATGACCCCCAAACCAAGAGTTGCGATTGTTTCAAATGAGCTTTCAATCACCAAAGAGTGGCTAAAAACTAGAGTTGATAATGAACTGCCCTTAATTTATACCCATCAAGATAATGAAAGTAAACTAAAAAACTTTTTGGGTTTGGCAGAGTTTGTTTTCACTGGGCAGCGCCAAGTGGTGTTATCAAGTGTGAAAGATGATTTAACTAGAAGATTTCTCAACAAAGTGGTGTGCGAAGGTGGGCCACAATTACTTCATGGCTTGGTGGCCAATAACGTTTTAGATGAAATCGCTCTATCTATTGTGCCCTTTATCTCCGGTTCTCCCGACTTAGATCACGTTTTACATGGAAGTGCTTTCCAAATTATTAAAGAATTAACTCCCATTCAGATACTACAGGCCGAACAAACATTGCTGTTGCGCTATTTACTTCCAGGGCGTAAATTCTAATCATGAGTGAAGAAATTTCTAACCTAAAACCAGATGGTGAGAGTTATCCGGTAGTTAAAACCGAAGAGCAATGGCAAAAAGATTTAAGTGAATTTGAGTATCACGTTTTGCGTGAAGCTGGAACAGAACCAGCTTGGAGTGGCGAATTAGAAAAAGGTGAAAATTTAACTTACTCCTGCAGAGGATGTGGGGCTAACCTTTTTACTTCAAATGAAAAATTTGATTCTCGTTGCGGTTGGCCATCTTTCTGGTCACCTTTGGCAAAAGATGCCATCATTGAAATAGCTGATACTTCTCTTGGTCGTTTAAGAACTGAAGTTAGATGTGCTAATTGTGGTTCACACTTAGGACACGTATTTGCTGGTGAAGGTTTTGAAACCCCAACTGATCTTCGCTATTGCATCAATGCCGTTTGTTTAACAAAAGCTGAATAGTTTAAATAAAAATCTAGACTTTAAGGGGTAACAATAATTCAGAATTGTTTGCCACCAAAAACCAATCTGCGCCATATCGTTGAACACATGCTGCACAGATTTTGGAAGAAAAAATAAATGAAACGTATTATCTATATTCCTTTTGATCATTTACATCGCAATTTTGGTGCACTCAAAGATAGTGATCCAAAAAATGATGTCATTGCAATGATTGAAAGTGCTCGAATGACTACGGGGCGTAATTGGCATAAAGAACGGCTATTTTTTCTGATCTCCAGTGCCCGCCACTTTGCACAATTACTTAAAGATGAAGGGTTTCAAGTTGAATATATAAAAGCTGCCGCAACAATTGATGGACTGAAAATAATTCAAGAAAAATACAAAAAACTTCCACTGATTTGTGCTGAACCATCGTCTTTTAGGCAGTTTGATGCACTAAAAAACTATGGGGTGAATTTTGTTGATAACGATTTCTTCTTAACCCCCCGATCTTTATTTCAGGAGTGGGCTGATGCTCAAAAAAGTTATGTGATGGAAAGCTTTTACAGAAAGCAACGTGTTCGTTTAAATATTTTGATGGATGGAAAAGATCCAATAGGTGGATCCTGGAACTTTGATAAAGAAAACCGTCTGCCCCCACCTAAAAAATATGAAGGTCCAAAGTATTTAGAACACAAAACAGATGATCTTGACCTACAAGTGGCAAAAGAAATCGGCCACACTCCAACTACTACCTGGGCCACTACCCGCCAAGGAGCACAAGATCAATTAAAAAACTTTATCAAAAATCACTTTGCTGAATTTGGTCCACTTGAAGATGCCATGACCACAGATAACTGGGCTTTGCATCATTCTTTGCTTTCTCCTTATTTAAACAATGGACTACTACATCCAAGTGAAGTTACTCAAGCTGCATTAAAAGCATTTAACACCGGCAAGATCCCTATCGAATCTGCCGAAGGTTTTATTCGACAAATAATTGGATGGCGCGAATATGTTAATGGCATGTATTGGTTTCTTAAATCAGATTACCGTGAAAACAACCAATTAAAAGCTAATCGAAAACTGCTGCCACTATTTACAAACCCTCAAGCAACCCAGATGAATTGTATGAAAGAAACAGTTACCGATATTCAAAACCGTGCTTGGGTTCATCACATTCCAAGGTTGATGCTGCTTTCAAACCTTGCACTAATAACAGGCACTAATCCCCAAGCTTTTCTAGATTGGATGCGTGAAGTTTTTATCGATGCCACCGAATGGGTTATGGTGCCAAACGTTATAGGTATGGGTGTTCACGCAGATGGTGGAATCATGATGACAAAACCTTATGCAGCAGGTGGTGCTTACATTTCTCGAATGTCTAACTACTGCAAACCTTGTGTTTATAACCCAAAACTTCGGATTGGTGAAGACGCATGCCCTTTTACGACTTTGTATTGGGATTTTCTTGATCGGCATAAGGAAGTATTTATTAAAAACCATCGCATGAGCCAACAAGTATTTGGCTTGAATCGACTTAGTGATCTACCCGAACTAAAGGTGCGAGCTCAAGAAGTATTGACTGGTTTAGAACAAGGAATCATCTGAAATTGATTGAATCCCTACACTTTACTTTTTAGATTATACTAGATATTTACAGTTTAATAGCTATTTTTTCTTCCCACATGATTTACTTTGGGAGGACTCTTTTAATAAACGTGATTCTTTTAATATGCATTGCTGACTGTATAACTACTTCACTGTGGCACTCGCTTCACAAATTTCAAGTTTTCTTCAGACAATGCAATCTTTAAAATATAGCTATTTGGATTCTGATTTAAATATTTTTTGTTGACGATCAAGATCGCGCAAAGGCGTTTCGAAAGCTTCGCTAAAGGTTGGAAATGCGTGAACTAGATCAACTAATAGCGATAAAGGAATTTCAGCTCTTATGGCAAGTGTTGCTTCACTCATCCATTCATCAGCATGGGGACCAATAGCAGATGCGCCAACTAAAACTCCTGTAGCCATATTTGCAGCAAGGATCAGCAATCCCCCATTCTCGCCATCTGTTGCGTTGCGAGAAACTTCTGAAAGTTCAATTTGAGAAGTTGCAATTTCAGTTGTCTTACCTTCGCTTTTTAGATTTCCTACACTTGCCACTGGTGGATCTGTATAGATTGCACGAGGTATTGCTAGATAGTTTGCTTTACGCTTTGAACCAATAATATTTTCAGTAATCACACGTGCTTGATAATTTGCCGTGTGAGTAAATGGAGCAATCGCAGTAACATCTCCTGCTGCCCACACATTAGTCTTTCCTAAAACTTTACACTCATCATCAATCTGGATTTCGCCTTTTTTACCTAATTGGATTCCTAGAAGTGATAGATCCAAACCAGATGTTTGAGGATGGCGACCAGTGGCAATAATTACTTGATGAAATTCAAGAGACTCCCCACTAGAAAGAGTTAGCCGAGACTTTTTTTCTGGAGTTAATTCGACTTTTACGACTTCAGAATTAAGAAAAATTGTTACCCCATCTTCTTCCAAATTGGCAGCAAGTCTTGATGCAATCTCGACAGGTTCTGCACTTGCCAATTGGGCACCAAATTCGATGATCGTTGTGGTTGTACCAAAGCGAGAAAATATTTGAGCAAGTTCACAAGCAACTGGTCCGCCGCCAACTATTGCCAAAGAAATTGGGGCTTGAGATGCTGATAAAGCTTGATCACTTCGCCAATAATCAATAGTTGAAATGCCGTCAATTTTAGGAATACTTGCTTGCGATCCAGTAGAAATTATGAGATCAGTCCAAGTCAATGTTTCGCCATTAACAGTTAAACTTTCTGCACTAGTGATTATTCCTTCGCCTCGAAATAATTCAATTCCAGCTTCCTTTATCGCAGCTGCTGCAGATTTGTCATTGCGTTGAGAGGCAATCTCGTCTCGACGTCTAGCAGCAAGTTGAAACGCTTCAAAGTCATTTCCTAAATCAGGATCTTTAACTGCCGCACCTAAGACGGGCAGATTTTTGGCAATTGTTCTTACCTGGGCACTTCGAAGCATTGCCTTACTTGGCATACACGAAATATAAGCACATTCCCCACCAACGCGAAGTTTCTCAACTAAAGCAACACTTTTGCCTGCAGCAGCTAAATTTTTTGCAACAGCTTCACCAGCAGATCCAGCACCTAAAACGACAACATCAAAGTTTTTCATATTTTCAACGTACACCCATTACACCTAAATAAGTATAAATTTTAAAAATATATAAAATTTAACAAGAGAGTAATATGTAGGGCACTTAAATTGAGACACCCTGAAAAACAAAAATGGCCCAAGACTTTATAGATCACTCTGTGGAAATTATTTAATGCAACGTAGCTGCAGTTGAAAAGGTTTGTGCTCTAAAATATTCTTTAGCCCAATCAAGATTAAAGAATCTAAACTTGAATCAGTTGATTAAATCCAAAACGAGAAAATCTTTTCTCAACCTTTAGAGCGAACCTTCACTCGAGGTACTGGGTATGTGGCTGGGTAAGCCTGATCTCCATCAGCTGCGGAATTGAATGGATCTTTCCAATCCATCAATTGTGTTTCGCAATACTGAGCAGTTGGAGTGTTATAAATGCCTGACTTGCTGGGCCAACGAACAGCGATTGGAAAATCACCTGAATCAGTGTTTGGCAATCCGCCCGCAGTTGCGTTCCAGGTAAGAATCCATCGTCCACTTGCAGAGCGTTCAACTAAACTATCCCAACCGACGACCGCTTTGGGTTTTACATTCCGCCAAGTTTTATCCAACTTCATTACTATCTTCGTTGTTGTCGTGCCAGCGGCGCAGCCATGAGGAATGGTCAGAGTAAGTACACCTTTTTTGCCAGCGATTGCGTTCTCACCATAGAGGTTAAGGGTGCCATGGGCTTGAGCACTCGGGGCGTAACTTAGAAACAGGCAGGCCACAAGCAGAATGCTTGAACGTCGGGAAGTTTTACGAATTTTATTTTCAATAATCATGAGCAGAGCGTATCAGGTTTACTCCATGAAGATTAAGTTTAAAAAAGAATCACCCTATAAGCAGGATCAGTTAATGGAGTCAGCAACCTTCTCCCACATCTTTGCCATAACCCACCACTGGCCATCTAAAAAAACAAGATTGAGATAATCCTGCATTACGCCGCCAAACATCTCTAATTCCGGCTTGACCAATGCAAGAGTTGGTGAGATTTGGTCAAACATGAGGACCTTGTCGCGCCGAGCATTGCCAGAATCTGCAGGAGATTTGCGCCCTGCAACTGCCTCCCGATATTGAGCATATGGCCGGATTGAAAGATCACCACCTTGAGCTGAATATAGAACACATTCCCTATGGAAAACCTTGTCAAAAAGATCCATATTTTGGAAATGGAGCACTTCAAAGTAATTATCTAAGAGATCGATAATTGCTGGGTCTTTAATATCGACGTTCGTGTAATCAGCCATGAGGCAATTATACCTCACCATTAAAATGTAAAAGAAGAGTCGCCCTATAAGCCGGATTTAGTTAACTTTTGGTCTCGAATTTTTTGCAAAAAAAGTAAGAGCGATATTAAGAAAGCAACCCCAGCCACAATAAAAATAGGTAGCCCAGAAGAATCTTTGGCAAATAGAATACTAAAAGATGCCCAGGAAATAGTGCCCAGATATCCATAAAGTGGAATAAGGAACAAGTAAATAGTGAAAGTAATAGAAAGTGCTAATGCCAAATAGATTGCAGTTGAGATATTGCTTGCTGTAGAAATCTTTAAAGCATCAGCTATCACAAGTGAGGCAGCAATAGCCAGCCAGGAGGAGAATGCTGATAGAAAATTAAGTAACGTTTTTGAAATTTGGGTTTTTCTTAATATATAGATTGCCACAATTGTTAAAACTAGATTTGAGATAGCCAGGACTGAAACAATATTTGGGTGACCATCAAATCGAATCCAAAACCCAGAAAGAAAATATCCTATCGAGATCAAAGTTATTCCAGGACCAGTTACCGAAATTTGATTTCGTATTAATTTGTAAGCCAAAAATATTCCTGTTAAATAGATAATTGACCAAATACTAAAAGCAAAAGCTGGGGGCAAGAGCTTTGAATTACTTGGGGTGATTGATGGATAATCTCCGATCAAACCAGAACCGATACCTGCAAAGATGAAAGCTACATTTAACAACCTTTTGAACATATTTTTACCTTAGTCTCAGCAAGAAACAGCCAAACGGTGATAAGTAGTTTGAGAAAAGTCCTGGCAAATCCCTACGGCGTTGCATCCCATCTGTCACTCCAGTAACACCTATAGTTCGATTAATGAAAGATCAAAATCCCACCTTTGACAATCTTGTCAACGAAATTCGCAATGCTTCATTTCGTCCTGAAATCACCACCGAAGAAGTACCTGCTCCTTTAAGGCTTGCTCCTCACGCCCTAGCCATAGCTGCAGAAGTTTTAGAAGGCGAAGATGATTTAAGTAATGGTCGTCTAGTTTTACTTTTTGATCCAAAAGGTGTGGAAGCCTGGAATGGCACCACCCGTTTAGTTACCTTTGCCAAAGCCCGCGTGGAACCAGATTTAGCAAGTGATCCTTTATTAACCCAAGTTGGTTGGACTTGGTTACTTGATTGTTTAAGTGACAGAAAAATCCAAGCCAAAGAGTTATCTGGCACTGTAACTCGGACCTCATCAGAATCATTTGGACAACTAGAACCCCATCCCCTAGATGGCACTATTGAAATCAGAGCTTCTTGGACTGTGGATGGCAATATTGGACTTCATGTTGCCGCATGGGGCGATTTATTGTGTCAAGCTGCAGGATTACAACCTTTGCCTCCGGGTATGACTCGTATTAAAAAAACTCACTAACTTCTCTTTACCCATTCCAACAAATTTGTATTTAGATAAGCCTTATGCTTGGTATTAGGAAACTATGTCAGAGTCTTTAGAAGAAATCGCCCTCGAAGAAGCAGATTTCTTAACCCACATAACCAAACCTTATAGAAATTATCATTTAATTCAAGACGATGAGTCTTTAAAGGAAGTTTGTGAATTATTAAAAACCCATGAACTACCAATTGCTATAGATGCTGAGAGAGCCTCAGGTTTCAAATATTCACAACGCGCCTATCTGTTACAGATTTGTTCTGCCACCTCCGATATTTATTTAATTGATCCAATTACTATTCAAAACTTGCAACCTTTAAAAGATTTATTAGATAACAGTTTTTGGATTTTGCATGCAGCGACCCAAGATTTGCCTTGTTTATATGAATTAGATGTAAAACCCAGTGAAATATTTGACACCGAATTAGCTGCCCGCTTATTGTCTCTTCCCCATGTTGGTTTAGGTGGATTGTTAGAAGATGAACTTCATTTAACCCTTGATAAAGAACATTCAGCAGCAGACTGGTCGAAAAGACCTCTACCCAATGATTGGTTAATTTATGCAGCACTAGATGTGGAATTTATGCATCAATTAAGAAATATCTTGATAACTAAATTAAAAGAAAGTAACAAACTAGATTTAGCAACCCAAGAATTTAAAGCCCTATGCAATTGGCAGCCTGCAGGACCTAGAAAAGATCCGTGGCGTCGCACCTCAGGAATGCATGAAGTTAGAGGTGGAGTGGAAGCAGCAATCGTTCGACAACTATGGCTTAAACGAGATGACATAGCTTCAGTCAGAGACATTGCACCTGGTCGGGTGTTAAATGATGCAGCGATAGTAGCCATTGCTGCTAAGAAACCAAAATCAGAAAATGAATTAAAAAATTTAGCAGAAATAAAATATCGACCAGCTAAAAATGATTCAGCAATCTGGTTTGAACAATTAAACATAGCTCTTGCTCTCTCCCCTGACTTGTGGCCAGTTAGAGAAAAATTAACCGATGTTATACCTGCTCCTAAGGCTTGGTTGGAAAAAAATCCTGAAGCCTATAAACGATTGGCTTTTGTGAAAAAAGAATTGCATCAATTATCAGAAAAAATGAATATTCCAGTCGAACATCTCTGTGCCCCTGACTCAATTAAGCGCTGGTGCTGGGATAAACCCACCAATACCCAAACAGATACCAATAATTGGTTACTTGAGAAATCTGCTCGACTCTGGCAGGCCGAGGTTTGTGCCCCAATCCTGATGGCTGCATTAGATAACCCTGAGGTTGACGAATTCCCGGAGATGGGTTAGGTTTGTAATACCTAGATTAAGGAACCCCAAACCGTGCTTGCAGGCTTATTAATTGGACTTCGTGAAGGCTTAGAAGCCTCCTTGATCGTGGGCATATTGGTTGCCTACCTGGTCAAAATTGATCTAAAAAGTAGAACGAAAAATATTTGGATTGGGGTTTATTCCGCAATCGCCTTCTCCATCGCCGTAGCCATCGCTGTTGGTTTAACTTCTGAATCTTTATCAGATTTTGCCGCAAAATTCTTTGCAGGAGTAATGAGCTTTATCGCCGTTGGATTTGTAACTGGAATGATTTTTTGGATGAGAACAGCCTCCAGAGGTTTAGCTAAAGAATTAAGAGGAAAAGTTGATAGTGCTCTAATAGGTGGTGGAGCAACTGGATTAATAATTTTATCTTTTGCAGCTGTTGCCAGAGAAGGTGTTGAAACCTCTATCTTCTTATGGGCCGCATCCCAAAACTCAGGCAGCATGCCAACAATTGTAGGTGGCTTAACTGGAATTGCGATGTCAATATTTTTAGGTTATTTAATTTATCGTGGAGCACTGAAATTAAATCTCTCAGTTTTCTTCAAAACCACAGGAATACTTCTAATGATTGTTGCAGCAGGTGTTTTAACTTATGGCATCCACGAATTCCAAGAATTAGGTTGGCTTCCTGGTGAAGATAACCTATTTTATGATTTCTCCAACACCATCAGTGAAACTGGTTTTGTGGCTACCCTCTTCAAAGGTTTATTTAGCTTAAGAACTTCCATGAGTGTTGTGGAATTTATTTCCTATGCAACATATATTTTGGTTGTGGGAACTCTGTTTTTGAAACCTTCAAGAAAAACTGAGAAAAAGTTAGTAAAAACTGAAGTCTAATTTATAGAAAAGCCGACTGGCAGCTCTAATCTATTATCCTTCAAAAGTTTTTCATTGGTTAAAACATTTTTGGTTTTATCATCAGCCACAATTATTCCTTGACTCAAAATAACAGCCCTTTCACATAATTCGTATGCATAAGGCATGTCATGGGTAACCATCACAACTGTGACATCAAGACTTCTTAAAATATCTGCTAGTTCTCTTCTGCTAGCTGGATCAAGATTAGAAGAAGGTTCATCAAGTACTAATATTTCAGGTTTCATAGCTAACACCGTTGCCACAGCTACTCTTCTTCTTTGTCCAAAAGACAAATGATGTGGAGGTCTATCTTTGTATTCACTCATTCCCACTAATGCCAAGGCTTTAGTAACAACTTTTTCTAATTCTGCTCCACGCAAACCCATGTTGTATGGACCAAAGGCAACATCTTCTCCCACTGTGGGCATAAATAATTGATCATCTGGATCTTGAAAAACAATTCCAACTTGGCTTCTAATCTTTTTTAAACCTTCTTTATCTTGGGCATCTACTAGTTGACCAGAAACAAAAATCTTGCCATGAGTGGTCTCATGAATTCCATTTAAATGCATCACCAGAGTTGTTTTACCTGCCCCATTTGGTCCAAGCAATGCCACTCGTTCACCTTTGTTAATAACTAAATTGACGCCAAATAGTGCTTGGTTTCCATCTGGATAGGCAAAAGCTAACTCTTCTATTTTTAAACTTGGTTCTAACAATTTATTTCCACACAATCATTAGTAGATGGGCTAATAAGGCTAGGAAAGGCAAAGTTAAAGCTTTTATCCAAATCTTTACACTAACTTTAGTCACTTCTTCATGAGGCAATACTCCATCATAGCCTCGAGACAACATCGCAAGATGAACTCTTTCTCCTCTTTCATAACTTCTAATAAACAAGGCAGCCGCAGCTGTTGCTAATATTTTCCAGTGTTTTATTCCAGTTGCTTCAAATCCTCTAGATGCTCTGGCAACTCTCATTCTTTCCATTTCATCTGTTACCACATTTACATATCGAAGCATGAAAGAAGCAATTTGCACCATCAATTGTGGAAGTTTTAATTTCTCTAATCCTCTTAAGATTTCTCGAGCTGTTGTTGAAGTGGAAAGAATAATGGCAATTAAAACACCAATTGTTCCCTTGCCCACAATTGACAAACCTGCCAATAAGCCTGCTCTATAAAGATCTACTGGGCCAATCGAGAATTGTTCACCGGTACCAAAAAAAGGCATTAAAACAGCAAATAAAACAAAAGGTATTTCTATTAAAGATCTAGTAGCTGCAAGTTTTATTGGAATTTTTGCAACAGTCAATGTTAATAGAATTAAACTGAAATAAAAAATAAATAGTTGCCATTGGGTAATTGAAGTTGAGATAACAACAAATAAAAACATAAATGCTGCAACAATTTTTACATGTGGTGGTAAGGAATGAACTATGGAATGTCTGTGAAGGTAAAGTCTTTCTCCCACATCATGGCCATGATGATGACCTAGCTCAGTGTGAGAAATTTCAATTTTATTTATGTTGCGCACCACTTGGTTTACGACGAATTAACATAAACAATCCGCCTGCCGCAATTCCGGTGGCAAAAACACCAATGACCCCGGCTAAACCACCAGAGAATCTAGCGTTATCAATTCCTTTGAAGCTGTAATCTGCTAAAACCCCATCGGCGTTAGTGTGATCTTGAGCGGTCTCAATGAAACCAATATCTGAGGCAACTTTTTCTAATCCATCTGGATACGATGATGCATAATAAGAACCAAAACCAGCTAAAACTAAAGTAACAATAAATCCGGCTAATAAAAAGTTTCTTGATTTACTCATATACTCTTCCTAATTTCTAGTAAAGAAGAATTTCCACGCCATCCATAAACTAAATCAGAGCGACTAGCCATAACTGCGCCCACTGCTAAACCAGTAATTATTGCTTCACCGATACCAATCAAAACATGAGTTCCTACCATTGCTGCCAGCACTGTTTGAACTGAAAATGTTGCTGTGCCTCCAATGGCATATTGAAGGACAAACCCTGTTGCTGCAGCTGGAACCGAAAGTAATCCAGCGATACTTGCTGCAATTGTGATTGAAGATTTCGTTTTTGGTAATAATTTTCTAATGAGTAAAAAGAATCCATAACCAACCCAGACTCCAATAAATGCCATATTAAAAATATTTAATCCCAGCGCACTTAATCCACCATCTGCAAATAGGAAACTTTGCATCAAAAGCACCACACTTAAAGCAAGGGTTGCGGCATAAGGTCCAACTAAAACAGCTGCCAAAGCTCCCCCTAAAAGATGCCCACTTGTTCCGGCGGCAACTGGGAAGTTGAGCATTTGTACAGCAAAAATAAATGTGGCAGTTAGGCCAGCTAGTGGAGCACTTTTCTCATCTAGAGATTTCTTAGCCCCCTTTAATGAAAGGGCTATGCCAGCAGCTGAGGCTGCTGCAAATATCCCAGAGGTAGGAAGATCGATAAACCCATCAGGAATGTGCATATTTCGATACTAATGCCTTATTGACGCTATTGCAAATCATTTGCAATAAGGATTTAGTCTTTATCGTTGAGTCTGGTCCAATGAGCTATCAAGTCTTGCCATGGATTCAATGACTTCCCTTGAAATATCTTGGGCAGTTAAACCAATTTCACTCATCACCTGGGCACGGGTGCCATGGGTAAGGAATTTCTCTGGAATTCCGAAATCTCTTTG
>CALBND010000018.1 GCA_937896305.1 uncultured Actinomycetes bacterium | reverse complement strand
ATTTTTACAAGCAGCGAAATTAAAATTAGGGGTAGATATCCCATGGGGATTAATTTTTTATTATGTAATTTTAATCTGGGCAGTAGGACTAGTTAGAAAAAATACGAGAAAACGATACAACGTAGCCTTATTCGGAATTTCGTGGTTAATTGTTGCCCTATTGATGAGCACAAGAACTACCGCAGGGGATTTAGTTTTAACAGATAATTTGATTGCAAAAATATACTTACTAAGTTCGGTTATTTATATAGGGGCAATGTCAACATTGCCCCTCAGAAAAATTAAATAACGTCTTTTACTGACTGGCTCTTATCTGAGACAGCTTGTGTTTTTTGCTCGACATCTGTAGCAACTGCTAAGGCATCATCAAGAGCTTGTTTCAACTGAGTTGATGCTGAGGCAAGAGATCTTCTAACCTTGGCAGCTTCTGCTGCAACTTTGGCAGCTGAATCTCTTTGGACTTCAACGTTATCGATAACACGTTTTCTTTCTGCTTGAGCTTCATCAATTAATCTTCTTGACTCTGCTTGAGCTTCAGTTCTAGTTCTAGATATCAATTCCTCTGCTCTTTTGTTAGCGTCACTTGTGATACGCATTTCATCAGCAGTGGCATTTTCAAGAATTGTGTTTGATTCAACATTTGCAGCACTTAATATTCTTTGTGCTTCTTTGTCTGTTGCATCTGCTTCTTTTAATGCTCTGTTTTTGATTTCTGTTGCATATTTTTCTGCTTCATCAATCATGCGTCGGTTTTCTTCTTTCGAGGCAGCTAATTGTGCAGATGATTGTTCACGAATACCCTGAGCCATTCGTTCGGCTTCGGCTAAAACTGCATGAGCTTTAGATTTGGCAGCTCTAATCAAAGTTGCAGCATCTTCACCAGCAATTGCAGTGATTTCAGCATCATCTAATTCAAATACGTTAGGTCTTTTGGAAAGAGTTTTAACTTGTTGTTCTAATTCATTAATTCTTCTGCTAGCACCGCTACTTGAAACAACGATTGATCTAGAAAACCAATTCTTCGAACCCTTATCGGCGTGATCGGCTTCATCAACCCACTCTGAGGAAGCATCAATAATGTCTGCTTCTTTGTTATTTAGTGTTTCTTTGCTGCTTACTTGTTCAGACATCTATATTTTCCCTTTGCTAGCTGGCTTAAGGAAAAGATTACCCAAAAGGAGGTTTTTGGTCTAGAGCCCGCTATGGGGAGCACGCTCAAATAAGCGGGGTTCTAATATTGAAATCACGTCTTAAGCGTAAATTTTTCATTGATTAGGGGTTTTGGGGAAATTGGCAGAAAAAATTAAACCTACTCCGTCTAAAAAAAGCACTCCTGTTAAGTCGAGTGTTAAACCAAGAGTCAAATCAGCAAAAATCGATAAAGTTGTTGAAGTTGAATTAGCTGAGATTATTTCAAATTTAGAGTTGTTAAATCCAATTGAAAAAACTTGGTTAGAAAAATCCAGACCTCTTTGGGGACAATTTATTTTGTCTGTTTTGGTTATCGCTACAACAGGCTTTTTGCTGTGGTCAATAAATGTTGTGCCACCTAATGCCAGACTGTTTGGAATAAATATCGGTGGCAAAATAGCACCAACAGCATATGAATTAGTGAATATTGCTATCCAGGATCAGCTAGAAGATCCAATTCGTCTTAAAACCCCACAAGGAATAGTTTCAGCAACTCCAGAACAATTAGGAGTTTCCTTGGACTTACCTAAAACAATAAAGAATATTCATAAAAATCCAATCAGTTTTATTAGTTCGGCACTTTATCCAGCAACAGTGACTGCAAAAATTGATATTAATGATAATTCTTTAAAAATATCTTTAGCAAAAATTGCACAAGCTAATACAGCAGCTCCCATAAATGCTACTTTGAAAACACAAGGTGGTCGAGTTGTGACTACAGATGCAAAAAGTGGAACTGAAATAGATTGGGAAGAAACTAAGAAAAGTATAAGGGATTCTTGGCTTTATCCAGAGCGTGATGTAGTCGTTGCCATTACTTTTGTCCCACCAAATGTTTCTGACGAAGATGTAAATAAAATTAGATCTGATCTGGCAGAGCAAGCAATCGCTGCACCTATTACTTTGACTATGGGGCAAAAATCAGTAGTTCTAAGCCCAGCCATTATTGGTGAAGCACTTTCATTTGTGCCAACAGGTGAAAAAATTGAATCAAGATTTAGTGAAGAAATAATTAAAAAGGAAATCGCTCGTCAACTTCCCAATATAAGTCCAAATTCAAGTGATGCTTATTTTGATTTTAAAAACAACAAAATAATCCTGGTACCAGCCCAAGAGGGATTGAGATTTATTTCAGGACAATTAGACGCAGCCTTGTCCCCAGTTTTTAGAAAAAAGGGAGAAAGAAAAGTTTCCTTGGATAGCGCTGTGGTCAAACCAGTAATTTCAACGGAAAGTTTAGAAAAGCTCAAAATCACAGATCAATTAAGTAATTTCAGACAAGCTTTTGATTATTTGCCATACCGAGAAAAAAATGTGGGACAGGCAGCAAAATATTTAGATGGAAAACTACTAGCCCCCGGCGAGGTATTTTCCATGAATGAAACTATTAAAGAAAGAACAACTGCTAATGGTTATGTCAAAGGTATTTATATTGGCGATGGTGGAAGATTTGCGCAAGGACTTGGTGGAGGAGTTTCAATTATTACCTCCGCAACGTGGAGTGCTGCATTTTTTGCTGGTTTAGAAAAAATTGAACAACGAGCACATTCGGTCCATATTGAAAGATACACTCCAGGATTGGAAGCAACTGTTAGCTGGCCAACTTTAGATTTGAAATTTAGAAACAATACCGGTAACTATGTTTTAATTAAAGCTTTCGCACAAAGAGACGGTATAACTATTTCAATGTATGGAACTAAAGTTTATGACAAAATAAGTGCAGTATCTGGTGAACCTTTTTCAATAAATAACAATATTGGAACCTTTGTTTCAAATGATCCTAATTGTGTACCGCAACCTCCAGGACCAGGTTATAAAATTAAGGTTCAACGATTGTTTTGGAAAAATAACCAAGTTGTTGAAACAGAAGACTTCTTAACAAGTTATAAACCAAGTACAAATGTGATTTGCCAAGCAATACCTGAAATTAAACCAGAAGGCTCAACTCCTGATCAGGCAAATCCGGAGGCAACGCTAGTTCCTTAAAGACTATTTAATTCTTGTCCACTAGCAGTATCTTTAACTTCTAAGCCCAGTAAATTTAGTTTTGCCCTTAAATCATCACTTAACTTCCAATTTTTACTATCTCGCGCAGCTTGGCGGGAATTAAGTATTTCAGTGATTTCAGAAGTGATTTCAATTTCTTTTTTGATTTCTGGCGCTTTTGTTAAGGATAGGCCAAGAACCTTATCAAATTTTATGAATGTTTGAAACTTGTCAGAGGCAGCAATTGTTTGATCTTTTTCTAAAGCTCTAATTAGTTGCAGTACTTTGTTAGTGTCTAAATCTTCTTCTAAAGCAGATTCAAATTGATTAAGGTATGAATCAACTATTTGACCACTTGGCTCATTTGCCCACTCAGCCATTTTTTCACGCCAGCGCATCAAGGTTTTATGTGCAGCGTTCAAAGAATTCCAGGTTAAATCCATTTGAGATCTATAACGATGTTCCATCAAAGCAAGGCGAATTGAAATAGGGTCAAGTCCTTTTTCCATAACATCTTTGACAAGTAAAACATTGCCTGTTGATTTACTCATTTTTCGTCCTTCGAAAAGTAAATGTTCACCATGTATCCAATGGTTTACAACTTCCTTTCCAGCTGCACAATTACTTTGAGCACGTTCATCTTCGTGATGGGGAAATCTTAAATCAATTCCACCGATATGCACATCAATTTGATCCCCTAAGAATTTCAAACTCATCGCACTGCATTCGATATGCCAACCTGGGAAACCTGAACCCCAGGCAGTTGGCCAAGTTAGAAAAGATCGTTTTTCAGAAGCATGTTTCCAAAGTGCCCAATCAGCATGAAATCTTTTTAGTGCAACTTCTTTTTCTTGGAAACGATAGCCTGGTTTTAAGTCAGCTAATTTATTTCCACTAATTGCACCATAAGAGGGAAATGATTGGGCATCAAAATAAACAGTTTTATCTTCACCTACATAAGCATTTTTATTATCTATAAGTTTTTGAATTAAATCAATCATCAATTCAATTGATTCACTAGCTTTAGGGTAAGCGGTTGCTTCTTCAATATTTAATAATTTTAAGTCTTCATGAAATTTTGCTTCATACTTTTTTGCAATTGCTAAGGGATCTAGTGATTCTTTTTTTGCTTGGGAAATAATACGATCTTCGGTGTCTTCTTGTCCTTCATCGATTCCCCCTAAGCCAGAATCATCTGCCATATGGCCAACATCAGTAATGTTTTGAACTAATTCAACTTTTAATCCTTGGTATTGGGCAAATCTTTTAATTAAATCTGTTAGTAAAAAAGTTCTCATATTTCCAACATGAGCATCACGATAAACAGTTGGACCGCAAGCATAAATCTTTAAACCCCCAGGGGTAATTGGTTGGATATCGACTATGCCGCGAGATTTAGTGTCGTATAGCTTCATGTCTCTAGCGTAGTTGAAAATCTGCTTTAAGCAGGTTTTCTTGTGTGGCGATAGTAAGAATTTTCGTGATGAATTTCATATCCAAGTGATTTATAAAGCCCTACAGCAACATCATTAGTTTTTAATACTTGTAAAACGATTATTTTTTGCCCAAGTTTATAAACTTCGTTAGACAGTGCCTGCATTATGGTTTTTGCTAATCCTTGTCCTCGATATTTTTCATCCACCCACACTGTGGTCACCATAGCAATTTCAGAAGTTATAGATACTCTTCCAATTGCAATTATCTTTTTATTTTCATCCCCAATTGAGGCAAATCTAACTTGGTCCCCACTTTGTAATAGTTCTCTACTTAATTTTGGTGCTCTGGAATCAGAATTTAAAGCAGTGTCAAACCAAGCATCACTTAAATCTTCTTCAATTATTACAGTTGGTGTTTGAAATGTATTTGTTTCTGAAACCATATAAAGTGCATGCACGATTTCTTGCCAATTGTTTTTGATTAAAAAATTATCGAAGGCACCAGGTTTAGGTGACTGTACAATTGCCACAGCGTTTCTTTGTTTATACCAAGAGGTTATTTTTTCTAATCCTTCTTCGATTGAACTTTCTGGTAATCCATCTAGACGACAAGAGTTAGCTCTGGCTGATTCATTTCCAGAAAACCTTAAAACCCAATCTCCCAATTGTTCTCGTTCCTTAGGAGCCCAGGTGTTTTCGCAATATCTTTGTAAATCAAGGGAACCTATTTCAGGTGCAATTACAATTGCTGCCACAATTTTTCCAGATACTATTTCTTGGCTAGATCCATCTTTCTTTCGAATTGAAAGAATCCCAGTGGGCCAATCTCCAACCCAGGAAACTAAATGACCCAAGACATCGGTTAAGTCCGTCCCTCCCAAATGGCGAATACTTACCCTTCGGCCAATGTCTGCAGGGCTAATTCTTAGCCTTCCGATAGCGGGCATACGAGAAACATACTTCCTTTCGGATACGCTTACATATAAATAGTAGAGATGATGTACTTTCGTCTTACATTCAAACTAAGAGGAGCCTAAGCGTGACCTACGTGATCGCCGAACCATGTGTAGATATTAAGGATAAATCTTGCATCGAAGAATGTCCGGTGGATTGTATTTATGAAGGTGACCGCATGCTTTATATCCAACCTGACGAATGCGTCGATTGTGGAGCTTGCGAACCTGTTTGTCCAGTAGAAGCAATTTATTACGAGGATGATGTTCCAGAAAATTTTAAAGATTACTCAGTTTCTAATGCTGCCTTCTTCAAAGATTTAGGTTCTCCAGGTGGAGCAGCTAAATTGGGAATGACCAGTAACGATCCTGAAGACATTAAAGCTATTCCGTCAAAGAAATAAAGTAAGTGACTTTGTGAGTAACAAAAAACTGGTCTACTTGGGCCCACCAGGAACTTTTACTCATGCTGCCATTGATTTAATGACTGTTCCCTGGACCGGGGAAATAGTTGCGGAAAAAGAAGTTTCCGATGTCGTATTTGCAGTTGAATCTGGAAGTGCTGATGCAGGATTAGTGCCTTTAGAAAATTCAGTTGAAGGTGATGTTTTAAGTACTTTAGATGAATTAATTTTCAGAGCAGCACAATGTTTTATTAATGAAGAAATTGTTGTTCCGATTTCATTTGTTTTAGCAGTTCCCTCAAATTCTAAAAATGCCACAGTAAAAAAAGTATTAACTCATCCTCATGCTGCAGCACAATGCAAAGAATTTTTAAAATCAAATAACTTGGAAGTTGAATTCACAGCCTCTACTGCTGATGCTTGTCGAATCGTTGCTGAAAGAAAAGAAGAAGGTTTAGCTGCAATAGCTGCCACTAAAGGTGCTGACACATTTGGACTTTATGTAAAACAAACCAGACTTGAAGATTTTGCTGGTGGTAAAACTCGGATGGCTTTAATTTCTAGAAAACTTTCTCCTCCTACAGGAAGAGATAAAACTACTTTGGTGATTACTCCAGTTGCAGATCGAAATGGTTTATTAGCAGATATTTTGGCCTGCTTTTCGAAAAGAGATATCGGTTTAACTTCCATTAGTTCCAGACCATTAAAAACTCGTTTGGGTGAATACACATTTCTGATTTCTACCCGTGGCCATATTGGGGAACCAACCTTGCAAGCAGCAATCATGGATGTTGGAAACATTGGAGCAGCTGTAAAAGTTTTGGGTTCTTACCCAATGAATCCTGAAATTAGTTCAGCTCGAGTAGGGGAATCTTTGCCACCAGGAAGTGTTACTTCTGATGTCTTAAAAGAATGGGTTACTCGTTTAGTTCGTGACGTAACAGAAGTTCCACGCTAACAAATATTTAAATAAATGAAAATAACAATTGTTGGCCTTGGGCTGATCGGTGGATCTATTGCCTTAGGTCTAAAAAATAAACATGAAATAACTGGTTTTGATCCAGATTTTAATACTCAAAAGTTAGCAACAGCTGCTGGAATAAAAATGGTACCCGATTTGTCAATTGCCGCAAAAAATGCTGAACTAATTGTTGTTGCGGCCCCCACCACAATTAGCGAAGAGACTTTAAAAGAATTAGCAAAGCAAAAGATAAGTGCAATTGTTACAGATATTTGTTCTGTGAAAGCACCTTTATTGGATGCTGCACAAGGTTTAAATTATGCAGGCAGCCATCCCATGGCTGGATCAAATGAGGCAGGTTTTGGTGGTGCTAATCCACAAATTTTTCTTAATGCTCCGTGGGCAATTTCTATTACCAAAGAAACAACTAATCAAGCAGCACTAGTTGTTTTGCAAATGATAAATGAATTAGGTGCATTTGTTGTGCCAGTTGATCCTAGAGATCATGACGAATCTGTAGTTTTAAGTAGTCATTTGGCTCACGTTGTGGCATCTGCTTATGCCAGAAGTGTTGGCGAATCAGAATTTGCTCAGCTTGCACAATTGTTAGCCGGTGGAAGCTTCAGAGATTTAACTCGTGTCACAAGATCTCCAGCAGATAGAACCGCAGAAATTGTTTGGCCTAACAGAAAATCATTATCAAAAGTTGTTGAAGCATTAAGTCAAAATCTTGATAAATTACAAGGATTACTAGACCAGGGCAGCAAAGCTGATATTGAAGAATACTTAAAAAGTGCAAGTGCAGTAAGAATCATTTCTGATGAAACCTTAAATAAAGTTAAATCTGGAAAAGGAAACAAAGTAGTTTCAAAAAATAATGAAATTGTGAATGATTTAATCAAGGCTTCTGAAAATAGAATTATGGCCACCCATTTTGAATTTGGTGGAGAGAGCGTTAATTACCTAGTCAACGAAATTTAATTTTTGTGCAGGACTGAATTCAGTCCACCCCAGTCACCAGTTCTATTGGTTGCTTCGATTGCTCCAGTTTGTGAGTTTCTTCTGAATAATAAATTATTTGCTCCAGATAATTCTTTAGCTTTCACTATTTTTCCATCAGGCAATAACACTTTTGCCCCAGCTGTTAAATAAAGACCAGCTTCAATGATGCAGTTATCACCAATTGAGATTCCTAAACCAGAATTTGCTCCAACTAAACTTTTTTCACCAACGCTAATTACTTCTTTTCCTCCACCAGAAAGTGTGCCCATAATTGAAGCGCCACCACCAATGTCGCTGCCATCACCAATTACAACTCCAGCCGAAATGCGACCTTCCACCATTGATGCACCAAGTGTGCCGGCATTGAAATTAACAAAACCTTCATGCATAACTGTTGTGCCACTTGCTAGATAGGCTCCTAAGCGAACTCGATCTGCATCAGCAATTCTTACTCCACTTGGAACTACATAATCAACCATACGTGGAAATTTATCTAAACTATAAATTGTTAAATGTAAACCCAATTTTTTTGCTGTTGCTCTTATTTGATTTATTTTTTCAGGTAAAACTGGACCTAAACTTGTCCAAGCAATGTTATGCAAGATCGCAAAAATACCTTCGAGATTAATAGTTCTAGGTTTTACTAAGCGAGTTGAAATTAAATGCAGGCGTAGATAAGCATCAGCAACACTTTCTGCTGGTTTTGACAAATCTTTGATAACCGTTTTAACTACTTTTATTTCACAATCTCTGACTTCATCTATTCGCTCATATGAATTTGCATCAATTAATTGAATGGGAGATTCATCTAGTGCGGGGGATGGATACCAAACATCAAGAGTCTTATCGCCATCAACTGTGGCTACTCCTATTGCGCTGGCTGCTTCTTTAATAAAAGTCATGAGTCAAAAATAGTCCTTAGTTGGGGTGAATGACTACATAAGGGTGAGGTTATTGGCACAATGGGAACGTGTTGAATTTAAAACAAGACTTAGGCGACTTAACCCTGGAGCTTGTCAATATTTCAAGTGTTTCAAAAGACGAAAAAGCAATAGCTGATCAAATTGAGTCAACGCTCAAAGAAATGTCTCATTTGAAAACCACCCGTATTAATAACACTCTCATTGCGCAAACAAATTTCGGACATAAACAAAGAGTTGTGATCGCAGGTCACTTAGACACAGTTCCTGCAAATAATAATTTTCCAGGTAAAAAAACCGCAACAGAAATAATTGGCCTTGGCTCAGTTGACATGAAAGGCGGAGTTGCCGTAGCTCTAAAACTTGCACAAGATTTAGCTAGTGCCAAATATGACATCACATATTTATTTTATGAATCAGAAGAAATTGAGACCAGGTTTAATGGTTTAGAGCTAGTGACGAATGAAGCAAAAGATTTATTAAATTGTGATTTTGCAATTTTGATGGAACCAACAAATGCAATTCTTGAAGTTGGATGCCAAGGTTCGTTGAGATTTGAAGTAACAAGTACTGGAACTCGGTCCCATTCTGCAAGATGGTGGAAAGGCAAGAATGCAATACATGAAATAACTAAAATTTTAGATATTTTAAATAATTATCAACCAAGGCAACCTGTTATTGATGGACAACAGTACAAAGAAGGCTTGCAAGCAGTAAAAATTAATGGGGGCGTGGCAGGAAACGTTGTACCAGATTTAGTTACAGTTTCAATCAATCATAGGTTTGCCCCAGACACTAGTGTTGTCGAAGCTGAAAAAAATATGGCTAAGTTGTTTAAAGATTTCAATTTTAAATTAATCGATTCCTCACCAAGTGCCCCGACAGGTTTAAATAATGAATTAATTAAAGAATTTGTAGCAGCAATTGGATTAGAAATTGCACCTAAATTTGGTTGGACAGATGTAGCAAGATTTGCTAACGCTGGAATTCCTGCAATTAACTTTGGTCCAGGAGATCCTAATTTGGCACATCATCCTGATGAAGTTGTGACAATTAAACAAATTAATGATGTTTATACTTCTTTAAAAAATTGGCTTAGTGCCTAGATGCAGCCAGTTGAAATCACACTTTCGGTAAATATAAAGGCAGACAAACAAACAGTATTTGATGCAGTAGTTGATTGGGAAACTCAAGGCGATTGGATGCTTGGTACCAAAGTTTCAAGAACCAAACAGCAAGGAAAAGATGTGGGGGGAGAAATTGTTGCTTGGACCGGCTTTTGGAAAATAGGTTTTAACGATCCAATGGTCTTTACTAAATGGGAAGAACCAGACATTGTTGAAGTGAAACATCTTGGACGCATTGTTAAAGGAACTGGATCCATGATTGTTAAAGAAATTGATAAAGATAATTCAACATTTATTTGGAGTGAAACAATCGATTTGCCATTAGGAATGCTGGGAAGATTTGGTTGGATTTTTGTTAAACCATTATTCGTGCTGGGAATTAAGATATCCTTGAATAGATTTGCTCATACATTCACACAAATTGACCCAGCGTAATCGCTGATTCTGCCTTATTGGATAATGGTTATTAAGAATAAATTTGAAATGAAATGGTGATGATATGGCTGCAATGAAACCTCGCACTGGTGATGGACCAATGGAAGTTACCAAAGAAGGTCGCGGCTATGTAATGCGTGTTCCACTAGAAGGTGGCGGGCGTTTAGTTGTTGAAATGAGTCAAGAAGAAGCTAATGCTCTTCTTGTTGAATTAAAAACTATTGAATAATTAGCTAGGTCTGTAAGAAGAAACTAGCAATCCTGATCCACTTGGAATCATAACCGAAACTAATCTTGCATCATCTCTAACTTTTTCAGAAATAATTTTCACAGCCATCGTGTCAGGATTGTTTCCTGAATTCGAATCGCTAAAAATATTACTATAAATTAAAATTCCACCGGGTCTTAGTAATCTTAAAGATTCTTCAAATAATGCTTCGTATTCTAATTTATCTCCCGCAATGAGCATAATGTCATAAGCGTTATCTGTTAGACGAGAAACAACTTCCAAAGCTTTGCCTGCAATTAGTCTTATCTTATTTGTATTAATTCCTGCACCACTAAATATTTCTTTAGCAACCCTTTGTTTTTCAGCATCGCTATCAATAGAAGTTAATACACCCGTTGAATTCATACCTCTTAATAACCACAGTCCAGATATGCCTGTGCCAGTGCCAATTTCAACAACGTTACTAGCATCAATAGTGGAA
>CALBND010000017.1 GCA_937896305.1 uncultured Actinomycetes bacterium | reverse complement strand
CACACAGCGTTGGTTTAGCAAAAGATGCAGCCAAACTTGGGGCACACGGAGTTTTGGTAGTTACTCCTTACTACAACAAACCATCGCAGGCTGGTGTTTATGCACATTTCAAAACAGTTGCTGATGCTACAGACCTACCAATGATGACCTATGACATTCCAGGAAGAGCTGGCGTTGCTATTGAATCTGAAACTTTAATTAAATTAAGTGAACATAAAAATATTGTGGCCAATAAAGATGCTAAAAATAATTTAGAATTAGCATCATTTGTGATTAAGGAAACTAATTTAGCTTGGTATTCGGGAGAAGACGCCCTTAATTTGCCACTACTATCTATTGGTGCAATTGGGTTTGTAAGTGTGTGCGGACATTTAGTAGCCGACAGATTAAAGTCAATGGCAGCAGCTTTCTTTGCTGGAGATAATAAAAAGGCTTTAGAAATTCATCAAGCACTCTTACCTGTTTACACCGGGGTAATGAGTCGCATGCCCGGAGTGATGTCGATTAAGGCAGCACTTACTGCACAAGGATTACCGGCAGGCGCAGCCCGTTTGCCACTCGTCAATGCTGACGAGAAACAAATAACACAACTAAAAGCAGATTTGCTTGCAGGAGGAATAAAGATTTGACATTAACTTTAAATGAGTTTCCGCTGCCTAAAAAGTTAGCACCGGAAACTCTTCGAGTAATTCCTTTAGGCGGTATTGGCGAAATTGGTCGCAATATGACTGTATTCCAATATCAAGAAGATATTTTAATTGTTGATATTGGAGTTTTGTTTCCCGAAGAAAACCAACCAGGTGTGGATTTGATTTTACCTGACTTTGAATATTTAAGAGATAAGTGGAGCAAAGTAAAAGCAATTATTTTGACACATGCCCACGAAGATCATATTGGTGGAGTTCCTTATTTATTGCGAGAAGCACCACAAATTCCTATCTATGGATCAAAATTAACGTTAGCGCTGTTAGCCGAAAAATTAAAAGAACATCGCATTAAAGCAGATTTGAGATTAGTTAAAGAAGGTCAAATTGAAAAAATTGGTGAATACAGTGTGGAATTTATTGCCGTAAATCATTCCATTCCTGATGCTTTAGCTTTAGCGATTAAAACAGGTGCAGGAACAGTTATTCACACTGGTGATTTCAAAATGGATCAACTCCCACTAGATGGCAGAATTACTGATTTAAATACTTTTGCAAGATTGGGAGATGAAGGTGTTGATTTAGCATTAGTTGATTCCACTAATGCGGAAGTACCAGGATTTGTTCCCCAC
>CALBND010000016.1 GCA_937896305.1 uncultured Actinomycetes bacterium | reverse complement strand
GGTCATGGCGGAAGTAACTTATCGCGATGCAGTTGCAATGGGAATTGCACAAGAAATGCGTCGAGATCCAAGTATTGTTTTTCTTGGGGAAGACATTGCAGCAGCAGGTGGAGTATTTAAAGCCACTGTTGGATTGTTAGATGAATTTGGACCAAAGCGTGTAAGAGATACACCTATTAGTGAGCAAGCAATTTTAGGTGCCGCAATGGGTGCAGCTATGACTGGTTTAAGGCCAATTGCTGAAATTATGTTCTCTGACTTCTTAGCCGTTTGTTGGGACATTGTTGCCAATGAAATTGCTAAAACAAGATATATGACCAATGGTCAGGTAAATATGCCACTAGTAATTAGAACAGCTAATGGTGGTGGTTTGCGTTTTGGTGCGCAACATTCTCAAGCAGTTGAAAACTGGGCCATGATGATTCCTGGTCTAAAAGTTGCAGCGCCTTCAAACTCAGCAGATGTTGTTGGCATGTTAGCTGCATCGATTAGAGATAACGATCCAGTGATGTTTTTTGAATCCAAATCACTTTATCCAATTAAAAGCGAAGTTCCAGATGGTGAATTAGTTAGTGAAATTGGAAAAGCTGCAGTCTTAAGAGAGGGAACAGATACCACAATTGTTGCCCTAGCTTCAATGGTTCCTCGTGCTCAACAAGCAGCTGATCTTTTACAAACAGTTCATGGAATTAATGCAACTGTAATTGATTTGAGATGGTTAGTTCCATTAGATATAACAACAGTTGCAAACAGTGTTGCAAAAACTGGTCATTTATTTACAGTTGAAGAAAATCCAAGACTTTGTGGTTGGGGAGCAGAACTTGTTTCCATAATTGCTGAAGAATGTTTCATGGACTTAGATGGTCCTCCAACAAGAATCACAACACCACATATCCCACTTCCAGCAGCAGATGCTCTTGAAGATGCAACTTTGCCATCTGTGCAAAGAATTGTGGATGAAGTTTTAAAGGTACTTAAATAAGTTTTGAGCTGCCTGGATAAATCCAATGCAGCTCAAAGTTTTAAACTTTTAAATTTATAAATCTACTGCAAAATATTGTGGTTCTAAGAATTCGTGAATTCCTGCAAATCCACCTTCGCGACCCAATCCAGATTCCTTCATGCCGCCAAATGGGGCAGCAGGATCAGATGCTATTCCTCGATTTATTGCAACCATTCCTGTTTCCATTTGTCTGGCCACACGGATTCCTACGGCTGCATCTTTGCCATAAACATAACTAATTAAGCCATATTCGGTGTCATTTGCCATAGCAATGGCTTCAGATTCTTTATTGAATTCAACGATTGGAGCAACTGGTCCAAAGATTTCTTCTTTAGTCAAGATTGATCCATGTTTAACTCCACTGACAATGTATGGAGAAAGATAAGCACCAGTAGTTGGCACAATGGAAGTTGAGACAACATCGCCACCTTCTGCGCGAGCTTTTTCAACTAGTTCTAAAATCTTGTCTCTTTCTTTTATGCTCACCATGGCACCTAATTCAGTGTCAGCATTCACTCCTGGACCAACTTTTAGGGCACCTAGTGCTGTAGTAAATTTTTGTGAAAATTCTTTGGATATTGATTCATGAATATAGAATCTGTTAGCAGCAGTACAAGCTGCACCACCATTTCGCATTTTGGCAACCATAGCTCCGGCAACTGCTTGGTCAACATCTGCACCTTCCAAGACAACGAATGGTGCATTTCCTCCAAGTTCCATTGATGCTTTCATTACACTTTCAGCTGCTTGGCGAAGTAGAATCTTTCCAACATAAGTAGAGCCTGTGAAGGAAACAGTTTTAACTCGCTTGTCAGACATCATGGCTGACATAACTTCACTTGATTTAGAAGTTGTAATAACGTTTACTACTCCATCGGGAGCACCTGCTCTTTTCATAACATCTGCCACCCAAATAGCAGTTAGGGGAGTCTCAGATGCTGGTTTCAAAATCATGGTGCAACCTGCAGCAAATGCTGGACCGATTTTTCTAGTCGCCATAGCAGCTGGAAAATTCCAAGGAGTAATTAAGGCAGCAACACCGATTGGACGATGATCGGTGATGATTGTTTTATCTTTATTAGGCGCATATCTAAAATCACCTGGAACTCTTGATGCTTCTTCACTGAACCATCTAAAAAATTCTGTTGCATAGACTGCTTCGGCTTTTGCATCTTTTAAGGCTTTACCATTTTCTAAAGAAATTAATTCTGCACAATAATCAATTTCTGCAGTCATAATTTCAAATGCTTTACGTAATATTTCTGCCCTATAGCGTGCTGAAGTTTGAGAAAAAGTCTTGAAAGCTTCATCAGCAGCATCTACTGCCGCGATTCCATCTTTAGCAGTTGCATCGGCTACCTCGGCCAATACGCTGGTATCTGCTGGGTTATAAACCGGAAAGGAATTACCTGTTTTAGTCCATTGTCCATCAATTAGTAAGTCAACTGATCCAATTTTGATACTCATTAACACTCCAATTAATTAGTTATCCAAATCATACTTGGTCATTTGAATCAAAAACTACCGGGAATAAGTCTGGAATTATGTGTTTTAGGACTCACTTACTAGTAAATATCAGTTATTAAATACTGACACTAAGGGTTTCAAAGCCTAAAAGCTGATATTGAACATTCTGGCCTGGGGTTAAAAAGATTGGGGGCACAATTGAGCCCAAAATCAAGAAATCATCCTTACTTATTTTTCCATAAACCTCTATTACAACTGAGGCAAAATGTTTCACACACTTGTCGAAATTGCCAGTTAGGTTTTCTAAATCAATAACTTCTTCGTTGTTTACTTGTGCTGTTAAATCCTGAGGATGAATAAATGTTTTCTTAGAGCCAAGTATTACATTTTTCTGAAAAATATCTCCAGCCAAAATTCTTTCAGGATCAACTGGAGCATGATCTAAATCTGCTAATTCAATAGCGGGTCCTATGTGACTTATTTTTTCTAAAATATCAATTGTATTGGTTATATCTTCTTTAAAATAAACTGCTATTTCTGTTTCGATAGCAGGTTTTATCCAACTAGTAGTATCAACTTTGGCGTTGTTGGAGACCAAAGCATCATCTAAAATGAAACCAACCAAAGGATTTTCCAGGTTTAGATTTTTAAGTCCAGTTGGTGAACCAAAACCTAATTTCCAACCAATAAGTTTTTTCCCAGAGTTAAGGTTCTTCTCTAGTAATTCTTTTTGGGCTTGCATGCCCTTTTCTAGGCGAAGATCATCCATTAATACTCTTTGGATCAACTTCGTAACCAGCGTCTTCCAGAGAACCTGCTCCGCTCCAACCCCAAGCCAATGTGACATCTTTATTTGTCACATTGTTAAAGCCGTGCCATTGTCCTCTAGGGGTTAATACAACATCACCTTCATGAGCTTCTTGTTCGCCATCATCTGTGTACATAATTCCTGTTCCAGAAATGACGATCCAAAATTCGTCTGCATGAAAATGTCGATGCCTGTCATGTCTTGCTCCAGGTGGCAAAACTGTCCAACCTAATAAGAAATTATTTGAATTCCCATTAGCTTTATCGATAAGAAATTGGACTTGCATATTAACCCAACCTTCGTCTCTTTTTAATCCAGAAACGATTGGTACTTTATTTAGGTTAGTGACATATCTTTTTATTC
>CALBND010000015.1 GCA_937896305.1 uncultured Actinomycetes bacterium | reverse complement strand
GGGTCTCAAAAACGGGTGGACATCTAGGACCAAATTTGGGGGTCGTGGAATTAACCATGGCCATACATAGAGTTTTTGATTCACCTAAAGATTCCATTGTTTGGGATACGGGACATCAGTCATATGTTCACAAAATGTTTACTGGCAGACTTAATGATTTTAAAGAATTAAGAAAAAAAGATGGCATCTCTGGGTATCCATCAAGGCAAGAGTCAGTTCACGACATTGTTGAAAACTCTCATGCCTCAACTGCACTTTCTTGGGCAGATGGCATCGCTAAAGCATTTGAAGTAACAGGAGAATTAAAAGATCGTCACGTAGTTGCTGTAGTTGGAGATGGCTCTTTGACCGGTGGGATGAGTTGGGAAGCCATTAACAACATTGCATCTCAAACACATCGTCCTCTAGTAATCATTGTCAATGACAATGGTCGTTCCTATTCACCAACTATTGGTGGAGTTTCAACTCATTTAGCAAATTTAAGAACTAATGAAAGATATGAAAAAGTTTTGGACTGGGGTAAAGAGACTTTACTGAAAAGCTCAATTGGTCGCCCAGTTTACGAAGCTTTGCATGGTATGAAAAAAGGCCTCAAAGATGTTTTGGCACCACAAGGCATGTTTGAAGATTTAGGTTTGAAATATATTGGACCAGTTGATGGACATGACACAGATTTACTAGAAAACGCTTTAGAGGTTGCTAAAAGATTTAATGGACCGGTAATGGTTCATGTTATTACTGAAAAAGGTAAAGGATATGGCCCAGCTTTAGAAGATGAAGCAGAAAAATTCCATGCCACAGGGGTAATAGATCCAAACACTGGAAAACCTGTCAATGCCTCTGCTACAACTTGGACCAGCGTTTTTAGTGATGAATTAGTTGCTATAGGTAAAGACAGAAAAGATGTGGTGGCAATTACGGCTGCCATGCTTGGACCAACGGGGCTAGATAAATTTGCTAAACAATTCCCTGATCGTATTTATGATGTCGGTATCGCAGAACAACATGCCACAACTTCAGCTGCCGGAATGGCTTTTGGAGGATTGCATCCAGTGGTTGCAGTTTATGCCACATTTTTAAATAGAGCTTTTGATCAATTGTTACTAGATGTAGCAATGCATAATGCAGGTGTCACTTTTGTGCTTGATAGGGCAGGAGTAACAGGAGATGATGGGGCCAGCCATAACGGAATGTGGGATCTTTCGATTTTGCAAGTGGTACCAAATTTGATGCTAAGTGCACCTCGTGATGCCATAATTTTAAGAG
>CALBND010000014.1 GCA_937896305.1 uncultured Actinomycetes bacterium | reverse complement strand
ACCCCTTGCATGCCATGCAAGTGCTCTACCAACTGAGCTATAGCCCCGAAATTTATTAAGCGATTACGAACTCTATCGAGAGTTACTTTATTAACTTAATTCAAGTCCTACCTGTCATCACTTAGAGCAGGAGTTGGAAGAGATCCAGCGTTATATTCAACAAGTCTCCAAGCTTCATCCTTGTTGCTTGGTTCACTTAAGACAATCCAGGAACAATTACTAATAATTCCTAACGAAATCCAAGTGTGCGATGGCAATCCCATTAATTTTCCTGCGCAAAGTCGAGCTGCACCACCATGAGTTGCCACAACAAAAGTTGAGTGATTAGGCACATTATCTAAATGTTTAAAAATACCTCTGACCATTCTTTCGGCAACTTCGGTACGAGATTCGCCATTACCTCCTGGTTTAATATCTTTTCCGGCAGACCATTGTTGATATTCATCACCAAATTTGTCTTTTATTTCGGGATAAGTTAAACCTTCCCAAGCTCCATGAGCAGTCTCTCTAAAATCTGGATCTTTAGGTACTTCTAATTTAACTAAACTTGCTAATTCTAAGCCTGTTTTATTTGCTCGAGTTAAGTCAGAGGAAACTATATAAGTTGGTTTCAAATGTTGTAACAACAGTGCAGCGTTTTTGGCTTGTTGCTCCCCTACTTCATCCAAAGGAATATCAGTTTGGCCTTGAAATCTTTGTTCCAAATTCCAACTTGTTCGTCCGTGTCTCCACAAAACTAATTGCCGATTAACCATTTACAACCTCAATCGGACAGTCTTTCCACAATCTTTCAATGCTGTAATGGTCTCGATCTTCTGCTAATTGCACATGCACAACTATCTCTGCATAATCCAGCAATAACCAGTGGGAATCTGATTGGCCTTCACGGTGCAAAGGCTTAACCCCGGCTTTTGATAATTCTGCTTCAATTCCATCGCAAATTGCACTTGCTTGTCTTTGATTATTTGCAGAGGCAATTACAAACATATCTGACAGTGGAAATCTTTGACTAACATCAATTATTGTGACATCAGTTGCCAATTTATCTAGTGCAGCATTTGCTGCAATTTTTGCTAATTCTCTTGCTTTGGGAGATGCCGGCATCTAGTAATTAAATTCTTTCATTAGTTATATTATTGCACATAGATTATTTGTATAAACCGTTGGCTAAAATGTAACTTGATACATTTTGAGGCACTAAATCTGAGATATTTTCAGCATTTTTTACTCTTTCACGGATTTCTGTTGCAGAGACCGAAACTGGCTCCATGTTCAATCGATCAAATCTCCAATCAATAACAAAATCACCTTTTCTTGAGGCTACATAAATTCTTGCCAAAGTTTTAACTAAATTAGGTTGCTTCCAGGTATCAAAGTTAGCGACCGCATCACTACCAACTAAAAGGTAAAACTCAGTATCTTCATACTTCTCGTGTAATTTTTGTAATGTTTCATATGTATAACTAGGTTCTGAGTTATTGACTTCAATGTCACTTACTTCATATTTATCATTATCTTTAATTGCTTCTTTCACTAACTCTAAACGTATACTTGATTCACTAAATCTTGATTTTTGCCAAGGATTACCTGCTGGAATAAAAATTATTTTCTCTAAATCAAGTTGAGATAAAGCATGTTTGGCTATTGCTAAATGACCATTATGAATTGGATCAAAAGTGCCACCGAGAATTCCAATTCGATGACTCATTTCTTATCTATCTGCATTTAGGCGTGTTATCACAAAAACTGCAAGTGACATCAGCCCAAAAACACCTATCCCAAATACCAGTGGATGAAATGGAAGTTTTACGCCCTCTTCAACTAATTCACTTATTCTGATCATTTTTAATTTCTCCTACGCTTCCTCTGATATGCCCGTTGCCTCGAACTACATATTTAGTGCTGGTCATTTCTAATAATCCCATAGGGCCTCTTGCGTGAAGCTTTTGGTTTGAAATACCTATTTCAGCACCAAACCCAAATTCACTTCCATCTGTGAATCTAGTTGAGGCATTAACCATGACAGCTGCTGAATCTACTTGGGAGATAAATTTATTTATATTGCTTAGAGAGTCAGAAATTATTGCTTCTGTATGGTTACTAGACCATTTTCTGATGTGCGAAATTGCATCAGAGAGTGAATCAACAATTCCAGCAGCTATATCCAGACTGTAATATTCTGCTTCCCAATCTTCATCGGTTACAGGTTTAAAATTTATTCCTGCCTTATCGCAATAAGGTTTAATTTTTTCATCACCATGAATTGTTACTTTGGCTTCTTTTAAGGCAGCTAGTGCTTTTGGTAAGAATTTATCAGCAATATCTTTGTGCACTAAAAAAGTTTCAGCAGCATTACAAACACTAACTCGGGATGCTTTTGAGTTCACTAAAATTGAAGTGGCCATGTCGATATCAGCTTGATCATCAATATAAACATGACAATTACCAACACCTGTTTCGATTACCGGAACAAGAGAGTCATTAACAATCGAATTAATCAGTGCTGCTCCACCACGAGGTATTAATAAGTCTACAAAACCTCGAGCGTTCATTAACTCTTTCACAGAATCATGACTGTCTCCTGGCACTTGCAAAATAGCATCTGCAGGCAGACCTGTTTCAATTAATGCTTTTTGCATTGTTTCAATTAATGCTTTATTAGTATTTTTTGCAGAACTTGAACCTCTTAATAAAACTGCGTTACCACTTTTTAAACATAAACCTGCAGCATCAACTGTGACATTTGGTCGTGCCTCATAAATCATTCCGATAACACCCATTGGAACTCTAATTTGTCGAATCTCTAATCCATTTGGTTGTACCCAACCTCGGACTACTTCACCAACTGGGTCAGGTAATTTTGCAACTTCGAGTAATCCTTGCGCTACTTCTTTAATTCTTTCATCATTTAAAGTTAGGCGATCAATTATCGATGCATCTGTTCCATTATCTTGGGCAGCAATGACATCAATTTTGTTCGCTTCGTTTATATTTTTACTATTTGCGATAAGTGCTTGAGCCATTTTCTTTAAAGCTTTATCTTTTAAATCTCGATTTAATTGTGAAAGTTCATAGCTTGCTATGCGCGCCTTTTTAGCAGCCCCAAGAACGTCAGAATTAGTTGTTTTGGTTTCCATAGCAATGATTCTATTTCGTAGTCTTGGTTTCACTAATTAAGACAAGGTCATCACGGTGAATAACTTCTTTGTCATAACCCTCACCGAATTCTGCTACCAAATTTTGGGTACTTTTCCCAATCAAGGCAGGCAATTCTGCTGAATCAAAGTTCACTAATCCCCTGGCCAATGAGACCCCGGCTTCATTCACAATTTCTACAGCATCGCCTTCTTCGAAATCACCAGTTACAGATTTAATTCCAGCAGGTAACAATGACGCTCGTTTGGAAACCAGTGCATTTACTGCTCCTTGATCAATAATTATTTGACCTCTTATTTCTGTAGCGTGAGCTAACCAAAGTGCGCGTGCTGACAATTTAATTTGACTTGGCCAGAAAACTGTTCCAACTTCTTCACCGATTAAAACTGCAGACAAATTGATGGCATTAGTGACAATTGTTACTACACCTCCAGCACAAGCTATTCGAGCTGCTTGAACTTTTGTCACCATTCCTCCGGTGCCAACTCCACTTTTACCCATTCCTCCTATTTCTAAGGTGGATAAATCATCAAAGGATTTAACTTCAGAAATTAACTTAGAACCAGGTGTTCCAGGTGGAGAGCTAAGCAAACCTTCCACATCAGATAGCAAAATTAAGGCATCTGCATTAATTAAATGTGTAACTATGCCAGCTAAGCGATCGTTGTCTCCAACTCGAATTTCATCAGTGGCTACTGTGTCATTTTCATTTACAATTGGAATTACCCCAAGATTTAATAACTCAGAGAAAGTTCTTTGCGCATTTCTGTAGTGAGATCTTCTGCTCATATCTTCTGCAGTTAATAAAACTTGCCCTACAGTAATTGAATGCTTGGCAAAGGATTCTGCATAGCGGTGCACCAATAAACCCTGTCCTACACTTGCTACTGCTTGTTGCATTGCTAAATCTTTAGGTCTACTTTGTAATTTTAAAGGTGCTAATCCAGCAGCAATTGCTCCAGAGGAAACTAAAACAACGTCATGACCTTTTTGCTTGTGTTTGGCAACAGCTTCAACTATTAAATCAACTCTTTTTTCATCAATTCCACCCGCAGCAGTTGTTAAAGATGAGGAACCAATTTTGATAACAATTCTTTTTGCTTGAGCTATTTTGTTTCTTAATTCTTGACTCATCTTCCATCCAGTCTGATGTCAGTTCCTCTTGGACCACGAATATTTTTTACCCCACTATCAATTCCTGGATCCCAATCAAATAGAACTGCGTTTTCACCAATTCCTATAGCCACTTCATCTCCTGGACTAGCTCCTGCTTTACGTAAAGATTCTTCAATTCCTAAAGCTGCGAAACGATCTGCTAGATAGCCAACAGCTTCATCATTAGCAAAATCTGTTTGCTTAATCCATCTCTCCACTTTGTTACCTGTGACATAAAATCTGTTTCCATCGTGTGTAACTTTGAATCCAATTTCTCCAACCCCATCTGGCCTTAAAACAATTCGTGCATTCGAATCTTCTGTATGAGTGCTTCTCCATTGCATAACTAATTCAGCAACTTTAAATAAAAATTCCTTTAAACCTTCATGTGAAACCGCAGAAATTAAAAATCCCTCAAGATTTCTAGCATGAATTTCAGGCAGAATCATTTCTGCTAATTCTCTTGCTTCTGGCACATCAATTTTGTTTAAAGCAACAATTCTTGGTCTATCCTCTAGGCCACCGTAAATCTTTAGTTCATTTTCAATGACATCTAAGTCGTGCAAAGGATCTCTATCTGGTTCTAGAGTTGCACAATCAATAACATGAACTAAAACAGCGCAACGTTCAATATGGCGTAAGAAATCTAGTCCTAAACCTTTTCCAGAGCTTGCACCTTTAATTAAACCTGGAACATCTGCAACTGTAAAAGTTACATCACCTGCTTTTACAACTCCTAAATTTGGAACTAATGTTGTAAATGGATAATCTGCAATTTTAGGTTTTGCTGCACTAATTGTTGAAACT
>CALBND010000013.1 GCA_937896305.1 uncultured Actinomycetes bacterium | reverse complement strand
ACCGATTCTTTGATCACCATAATCAATTGCGTATCTAATACCTTTTCGCAAAATTAGTGACTATCCAATCAATGTGTCCAGTGCTGCAATTACTGGTTTAACTTGATCAGTTTTAGTTCCAGCACCTTGAGCCATATCAGCTTTTCCGCCACCTTTACCATCAAGTTTTTCTAAAACTATTTTCAAGATATTTCCGGCATTCAAATTCTTATCCTGCGCAGCCTTATTAGTTGCCACAACCACGTTTACCTTGCCATCAATGATTCCTGCACCAACTACTACAACTGGATCATTTCCTAATTGACCTCGAACATTGGTCACTAGTTCTCTCACATCATTAGCACTTAATTCACCCTCTGCCACAAAGTTGGCTAATTTAATACCTTTAACATCATGAGCTGTTGCTAGGTAGGCACTGATATTGCCCGAGAGTTGTGATTTTCTGGCTTTTTCTATTTCTTTTTCGGCTTCTTTTAATCTATCCATTAATCCAGATACTTTTTCAGGTAATTCTTCTGGTCTTCCTTTTAACATTTCAGTTAAATTCGAAACAATTAAATGCTCTTTTGCTAAAAATTGGTAAGCATCAGTTCCCACAAGTGCTTCAACTCTTCTTGTTCCAGCACCAATGCTTTGTTCACTTAAGAACTTTATAACTCCAAGTTGAGCAGAACGCTGAGCGTGAGTTCCGCCACAAAGTTCATGAGCCCAATCCCCCACACTTACAACTCGTACAACATCACCATATTTCTCACCAAATAAAGCCATGGCACCCAGATTTCTTGCTTCGTCTTGACTCATTAATTGAGCGTGTACTGTTAAGTCATTTAATAAAACTTCGTTTACTCTATTTTCAACATCATTTAAGACACTAGCTGGAACTGCTTTTGGTGAAGGAAAATCAAAACGTAATCTGCCAGGTGAATTCTCACTACCTAACTGTGTTGCAGTGTCTCCCAAAGCTTCTCTAAATGCTTTATGAATTAAATGTGTTGCAGTGTGTGCTCTTGAGATTGCTTTTCTGCGCAATAAGTCAACTGCGCCAACTCCTACAAGACCAGAAACTGCTTCACCTTTAACAACTCGACCACGGTGAACATATAAACCTGGAACTGGTTGTTGCACATCATCAATATCAACTTGACATCCATTACTTAATGTCAAAATTCCACTATCAGCTAATTGGCCACCACCTTCTGCATAGAAAGGTGAGCGATCTAGTACTAATTCAACTTCTGATCCAGCGTTCACACTTTTTGCAACAGCACCATCTTTTAATAAACCTTTTAAAGTTACTTCACTACTGGTTTCACTGTATCCAGTAAATTGTGTAATCCCAGCAAGATCAGCTAGTGCACGATATTGCTGCAAATCACCTAAGCCTTGTTTTCTTTCTTTTGCATCAGCTTTTGCTCTATTGCGTTGCTCAAGCATTAAACGTTTAAATCCTTCAGCATCAATAGTGATGCCTGCTTCAGTTGCCATTTCCAAAGTTAAATCGTAGGGAAATCCATAAGTGTCATGTAATTCAAATACCTTATCTCCCGACAAAGTTTTTGCTTTCGAATTACTTAATTCAACAAGAGATGTTTCAAATAATTGGGTGCCTGTTTTTAAAGTTTGGGCAAATATTGTTTCTTCTGCCGTAGCAATTTCTAGAATACGGTTTCTATCGCTTACTAATTCTGGATATTGCGGACCCATAGCTTTAATTGTTGCCTCAATTAATTCTGGCATCACCACTTCTTGAGCACCTAAAATTCTCATATTTCTAATTACTCGACGCATCATTCGGCGAAGCACATATCCTCGGCCTTCATTGCCTGGAATTACGCCATCACCAATTAAAAATGCTGCTGTTCTGGTGTGATCTGCTACAACTCTGAGGCGAATATCGACTGCATTATTTTGACCATATTTAACGCCCACAATTGCAGTTGCTTTATCTAAAATAATTTTGGTGGTATCTATTTCATAAATATTGTCGACTCCTTGCAAAATGGCAGCCATTCTTTCTAAGCCCATTCCAGTGTCAATATTTTTAGCTGGCAGTTCTCCTAAAATTGGAAAATCGTCTTTAGATCCGCCTTCTCCACGGTTGTATTGCATGAAAACTAAATTCCAAACTTCTAGATAACGTTCCTCATCGGCAATAGGTCCACCCTCTTTGCCATATTGTGCTCCTCGATCAAAATAAATTTCAGAACATGGACCACAAGGTCCTGGCACACCCATTGACCAATAATTATCAGCCATGCCTCGACGTTGAATTCTGTCTTCTGGAAGTCCAACTTTATTTTTCCAAATATCAAATGCTTCTTCGTCATCAAGATAAATTGTGACCCATAAATTTTTTGGATCAAAACCATACCCACCTTCAGCGACTGCAGAAGTTAATAACTTCCAGGCCATGGTGATGGCATCTTCTTTAAAATAATCTCCGAAAGAAAAGTTTCCTGCCATCTGGAAAAATGAACCGTGTCTGGTTGTTTTTCCAACTTCTTCAATGTCAAGTGTTCTAACACATTTTTGAACTGAGGTTGCTCTTTTATACGGGGATGGTGCTTCACCTAAAAAATATGGTTTGAAAGGAACCATTCCAGCATTAACTAAAAGTAATGTTGGATCGTTTGCTATTAGTGAAGCGGAAGGAACAATGGTGTGGCCATTTTTCTCAAAAAATTCTAGGAATCGGCGACGAATGTCAGCGGAGTCCACGGCTATTTTTTCCTTTCAGTATTTACTTAGACGACCTTAGTACGTGGCGAATCCGCTCCCATAAATCGGCAAAGCGTTGTTCTGCTCCTCGGTTGCCTGGTTTGTAGTAAGTCTTATTCTTCAAGTTATCTGGCAAATATTGCTGACTTGCCACACCTTCTTCGAAATCATGGGCATATTTATATCCCTTGCCAGCACCTGTATCTCTTGAGGCTTTCAAGGATCCGTCTCTTAAATGCATCGGAATTGCTCCCGCATCACCTTTTTGCACATCAGCTATAGCTTCATTTATGGCGTTATAAACAGAGTTAGATTTTGGTGCTAGTGCTAAATAGGTTGTGGCTTGCGCCAAAATGATTCGAGCTTCAGGCCAACCAACTAATTGTGTTGCTTGCATGGCAGCAACTGCCATGCTTAAAGCATTTGGATCAGCTAAACCAACATCTTCACTAGCTAAAATAACTAGGCGCCTGGCAATGAAACGTGGGTCTTCACCTGATTCGGCCATGCGAGCCAAATAATGAATTGCGGCATCAACATCACTTCCTCTAACACTTTTAATGTAGGCACTGACTACGTTGTAATGCTCATCCCCAACTTTGTCGTATCGTAAAGCTGCTCTTTGAACAGCTGTTTCTGCATCTTGCAAAGTCATAACAGTTCTTTTTTCGCTATCACAAACACCAGCTGTTGTTTCAAGAGAAATTAAAGCTCGTCTGCCATCTCCCCCACTGGTTTTAGCAATATGAATGAGTGCTTCTTTGTCGCATTGGTATTTGTTTTGTAAGCCTTTTTCACTTATCAAAGCACGGTTTAATAATTCAACAATATCTTCTTCCCCTAAAGGATTAAGTGGTAAAACAAGAGATCTACTCATCAAG
>CALBND010000012.1 GCA_937896305.1 uncultured Actinomycetes bacterium | reverse complement strand
GGGCTTGAAAGAAAACGTGATTATCGGAAAACTTATTCCTGCAGGAACAGGTTTGTCTCGATACAGAAACGTTCGAGTTGAACCAACCGAAGAAGCAAAAGCTGCAATGTATGCCTCAATGTCAACTTATGAAGATATTGACTACACCTCATTTGGAGTAGGTGGCGGACAAGCTGTGCCTTTGGATGATTATGACTCAGGTGCAAACCAGAGATAAAGAAGTTTAAAAAAGGCCCCGAGAAAATCGGGGCCTTTATTATTTAATCAATAACTGTTCTTCGAGGACCAATTCCCCAAGCAATATAATTCCACATCCAGTCAGCTACCACGCTAACTCGATTTCTACCTCCGGCTAAATAAAACACGTGCAGGGCTAACCAAGTTAACCAAGCAAGTGTGCCATGAAGTCTTAAACCATTAGGCATTTCCACAACAGCTCGTCTTCGACCAATAGTGGCCATTTGACCTTTGTCTGTATATTTGAATGCGACTAAGGGCTTATTGTTTTTAAGGTTCAATATTTGTTTAGCAACATGTTTTCCCATTTGCATTGCGACGGGTGCAACCATTGGTAAGGGGTTTCCTTTGAAAAGCAAAAATGAACCATCGCCAATCACAAAAATTCCAGAATCATTTTGTAAAAACTCATTTACTTTAATTCTGTTTGATCTATCTGTTTCTCCTAGAGAAGTCCAAGTTGAATAGGCAGAAACCCCAGCAGCCCAAATCATGGTTCCACCAGCAAGTACCTCACCATTTTTTAAATGCACATCTGTCTCATACATGCGATCAACTGCAGAATTAGTTTTAACAGTTACCCCAATTTCCTCTAATTCTTCTTGCGCATGTTTAGAAGATTTTTCATGAAACATAGGTAAAACGCGGGGACCTGCTTCAACTAAAGTTACAGAAGCAAATTTGTATAGATTTGGAAATTCTAACTTCATACTTTTTTGCAATTCAGCCACAGCTCCAGAAATCTCTACACCAGTAGGACCTGCCCCGATCACAACGACTTTTAATGACTCTTTTGGCTTGTGACCAGCCTCAACTTCTTCATACATGCCTAATAATCTTTGGCGAATAACTCGAGCTTCAGCAATTGATTTCATCTGCAAAGCATGTTCAGCAACACCGGTAACACCAAAAGTTGTCCCAACACTTCCTGTTGCCATAACTAGTTGGTCAAATTCAATGCTTGATTGATCAGCCAAGGTTATGTTTTTAGTTTTTTCGTCAATTTTTATAACTTCACCTTTTTTAAAACTGATACCTGGAATAGCTGCTCTCACGGGATATGCAATGTCGTCTTCAGGTAAACCACCTGTTGCGACTTGATATAAAAGTGGTGAAAAAAGTTGATAGGGATATTTATCAATTACGGTGATTTCAAGATCTTTATTTTGAGCAAGTTTTCTAGCGCAAGAAAGTCCACCAAAACCAGCCCCAATAATCACTACTTTCATAGTCCAATTATGTCGCTTCTAAGCACAAATGGCTATTTTTAACACATTCTCAGAGATTTATAAGGTTGATGTCAGAAGATTTAATGGTTGAGCAGACAAAGTTGATACTAATCAACCAGAAAAGGTGGAAAACATGAAGTTAAATAAAATTGCCATAGTGGCATTACTGACAACTGGCCTAGTAGCAGTAACTTCTAGTGCAGCTTTGGCTCACGATGGTGGAAGAGGCGGACGTGGGGGACACGGTGCAAACGGTGTTAAATCCTTAGTAATTGCAGGCACAATCAATCAAACTCAAGCAGATGCCTTTAAGGCCGCAATGAAAGTTAAGTTGGATGCAAAATTTTCTGCAAACCTAGCAACAATTTTGAGTGACTTGGTTAGTAAAGCAACGTTGACGCAAAATACTGCCGATGCCGTTAAAGCACAAGGTGCTAATAAAAGAGGTATCAAAAGTCTTTTGAAGGCAGGAACAATAACCTCAACTCAAGCAAAAGCAATTCATGAGGGACTAAAAGCTTTACCCAAAGCAGATGTAGCCGCTATCAGAGATGAAGTGCTTTCATCACTAGTTTCAGCTGGCACAATCAATCAAACTCAAGCCGATGCCATCAAGGCAGCAAAAGCAAATTGGGTTAAGAAGTTAGGTGGACATCGAGGAGTAAACCTTGGTGAAACTACAACTGCCTCACTAACTTTCTAAAAGGTAAGTCTCGTAAAGCGTCTTGTTAACACAAGAGAATAGGTTAGTTGCTGTGACTACTTCCCGGGCTCGAATTCTGGTAGCAGAAGATGAGTCGTCACTCAATGATCTGTTGCAAGACGCATTACGAATGAATGGATATGAAACCATTTCGGCAAAACATGGCATGGAAGCTGTAAAAATGGTTAGAGATGAAAAACCTGATTTACTAATTTTAGATATCAATATGCCACTTATGGATGGCTTTGGAGTAATAGAAAAACTCAGAAATGAAAATAATAATATTCCAATTATTGTTTTAACGGCACGTGATCAAAAGGATGATAAATCTATTGGTTTTGGGTTAGGGGCAGATGACTTTGTCACCAAACCTTTTGGCTTAGAAGAATTAATAATGAGAGTTGCTGCAGTATTAAGACGAAGTACAAATCAAGCAACAAAAGGAAATATTTTAGTTATAGGAAGACTTTCTCTTAATCTAGAAAATTATAAGGTTAGTGTTGAGGATGAAGTTATCGAAACCTCGCCAACTGAATTCAAGCTATTGCAATATTTAATGGAAAATTCTGGACGTGTCTTAACCAGAGAACAAATTCTAAGTGTTGTTTGGGGATTAGATTTTGCGACAGATGGGGCAGTACTTGATACCTATATTTCTTATTTAAGAAAAAAGTTAAAAGATAAAGTTAA
>CALBND010000011.1 GCA_937896305.1 uncultured Actinomycetes bacterium | reverse complement strand
TTTTAATGGCTATCATTTCTTTAGCTCTTGGAATTGTCACTTTATTAGCACCAGGTGATGTAAATCTTGGCAGAATGATTTATGCCATTATTGGATTTTTATTTTCAACATTTTATGTTGTGGCACTAGCTTTAGATAAATTCAAAAGCTAGCGTTAAAGATTTTCGTTAAAAAATCTTTTAGTTTCTTTAATTGACTCTTCCCATTTTGGAACAAAAGCATGCTGCTCTCCTTCATATTTTATAAATTCAACAGATTTTCCTGCTGCTAATAAAGCTTGATAAGTGTTTTCGGACCACTGAATAGGACAAGATTCATCTTTAGTGCCATGAAGTATTAATACAGGTTGGGTAATTTTGTCAAAAAAGTTTACTGCTGAAATATCTTGCCAAAATTCTGTATTATCTTCAGGTAATCCATATCTGTTTTCTATTTCTCCAACTTGTTCCAAGTTCATTCGATTCCATTTATTGAAGTTATCTACAAAATTAGAGCTTGTTGGAGCATAGGCAACATAAGCATTGAATAAATCTGGTTTAGTAACCATAGCGTTAAATAAAATACCTCCGCCCATAGATCTTCCTAATAACCCAAGTCGATTTGTGTCAACATAGGCTAATCCAGAATTTTTTAAAGCTATCCCTGCATTGATTACATCTTCTGTGTAACTTAAATAACCAAGTCTTAAATTAGTTTCAATATTTGTATCATCATCTGATTGTGCATGATTTCTATAATCTGTATGCAAGACAACAAATCCATTTTCAGCTAAATACTTTTGTTCTCTTGCTAATCCTCGACCATTTGTATAAATCTTAGGATCTATATATCCATGAGCTAGAACTAAAGTTGGAAATGGTCCAGGACCAGTTGGAACATTCATGATTCCAGAAATGGTTAATTCCCCTGATTTGTAAGTGACAAAATAGCGGGTAAATTTATCGTTTTTGCCTAATACTTTTCCAACTTGGAGATCTCTGCCATCAAAGTTTTTCTCTGAAAATGCTGGCAACGAAATATCGTCATAAGTTTTAGTAGGACTTGGAGTTTCACTCGGGGTAGGTTCTTGCACAGTGGATTGAACTTGAGCATTTGAGCAAGCCACCAAAAATAGTGAACTTATAAGTAAAAGTAGAGGTATAGTTCTTTTCATGTCACCTACGTCTCGGTTAAGTTTCGGACTACTTTCTATTTTGGCATGGACCGGATTTATTGGCTCATTCACCATAGAAGCATTTGCCTTGGTTGTTTCCCCACAAACTTCTCCTGCTTACTTTGGTGGTCATGGAACCGAACTTGCAGGTGCACTTCCCCGTATTTGGGATAACATGAGTTACTTCACCCTGTGGAGTGTATTTATGGTGGCCTTCACTTCAACTTATATTTATAGAAATCCAAATTCAACTAAATATTGGTTAAAAGTCACAAGACTTTCCGCAATATTAATGACAACTATTAGCGGTGTAGTTTGGATTGTAATTTTAGCTCCAGTTGCTGATCCGCAAAGCTGGAATGTTTATACAAATATAATCAATCATTATCTAGTTCCATCATTTACTGTTTTATTTTGGTTACTATTTGGTCCTAGAAACTGGATTAATTGGAAAATTGTTAGAAATGCTTTAGTAATTCCTATCTTTTATATTTTCTACACTTTCATTCGTGGTGCGTTTTTACACCAATATCCTTATGGTTTTGTAAATGTTGAGGAACTAGGTTATCTAGGTGCCTTGATTGGTACTTTGTCTGTCTTAGTTGTGGGAATTGTTTTGTTAACAATTTTCTTTTCCATCGATAAAGTACTTTCCAAGTTCAGTAAGTAATTATTCGCAGTACCCGCCATCACAGCATGGTTGAATATAAAAACATTTAGGGCACATATCTTTACCGCCTCGGCGTTCTAGGTCTGTACTTTCACAAGCGGGGCAAGGCCCGGTTTCACCCATCATGTGCCTATTACACTTAATACCAGCACCTAAATTCAAGTCAGACTCACTGTTTTATCAAAGGAGATAAAAATATCAGATAATAAAATTATGTTTTATGGCGCATCTTGGTGCGGGGATTGTGTGAGATCCAAAAGATTCTTAGACAACAATAAAGTTTCTTACACCTATATTGATGTCGAAATAGATGAAACAGGTAAAAATAAAGCGATTGAAATTGCTGGAAAGCAATCTATTCCTGTAATTACATTTCCTGATGGATCATTTTTGGTAGAACCTTCTGATATTTCTCTTAAAGCAAAATTAGAAGAAAACTCAATTCTTTAATTTTTTGCTAAAAGACCAAAAACCCAAGAATAAAATCGGAACCGCCGTAATCGCACATAGCCATCCGTAGCTAAGTGTTCCAATAATTACACCTGCCATTGCTCCGCCCGCAGCTCCACCAAGATTCATCATTAAATCTGATGCTCCTTGGGTTGCTGCTTTTCTATCAACATCAACAGATTCGGTTAGCATCGTTGATCCAGCAATTAAGGTGCAAGACCAGCCAAGTCCGAGTAAAAATAATCCAAGACCTAAAGTTACAGAATCATTGGCTTTTGCAGTACCTGAAATAATGGTGGAGGCTAATAAAATAACTACACCAAATTGAATAACCTTGATACGGCCAAATTTGTCGCTTAGATATCCCACGATTGGTGAAAATGCATACATTCCAGCAACATGCACACTTATCACTAAACCAATTATTACTAATTTCACATCGACATGGGCCATATGCACTGGAGTCATAACCATAATTGAAATCATGGCAATATGACCAATCACTATGGCTGAAAGTGAAAAACTTGCGGGTACTGAAGTTTTTATCATTCGAAGTGCTTCTATAGCTGAATGTTTAGCCTGAGTTGCAATTTCTTTATATGCAATCTCAACTGACATCAGATAAGGATCAGGATGTAAGAAGAAGTAAATTAATATTGTTGCGATAAATAGTGTACTTGCAGATAATAAATAAGGTCCAACTAATTGTGGTAACCCAAGAGATATTGCAAAATTTCCAGATGGCTGCATTAAATTTGGTCCAGCTACGGCACCAACAGTTGATCCCCAAACAACAATCGAAAGTTGCTTGGCTCTATTTTGTTCTGTTGCTAGATCAACTGCAGCAAATCTTGCCTGATATCCAGAAGCTGATGCTGCACCAACTAAAAAAGTTCCAAGTAAAATAATGGGCAAAATTTTGGTAGTGCCACCAATAATTGCAAAAACAGAACCAATGGCTCCAAAGAAATATCCGATTGAAAGTGAAAGTTGTCTACCACCAATTTGAGTGAGTTTTGCCAAAGGTAGCGCCATAACTGCAGCTCCTAAAACAACGCTGGTTTGTGTTAAACCGGCCAAAGTTTCAGAACCTGAAATAGTCGAAACCAAAAGTGAACCAGCAGCCACAGTTCCAGCAATTCCAACACCGCTTAAGACCTGGGCAAATGTTAAAACACGTAATATTTTATTTTGGGTTACCGTGACATCTTTTAACACTTATGCTGGATAGGGACAATGTCGGCAGTTTGACTTGCAGCAAAAACCTTTAGATTTCAAAAATGGTTCAGTTAAGACAGAAAATCCTGTTTTAGGATCTTTGTATTCAGTTAATCCTGCTGCAACTGCTGCATCATGGAGTTGCATTATTTTTTCATACATTGGATCTGTGTTATCAAATTTAGTTGGCACTTAAAGCATGGCTCCTAAAACAAGTCCCATTAAAACATAATTAAGGGCATCATTTCCAACCTCTATAATCCAAACTTTAAAACCTTGTTGGCCCATTAAGCGATGGCTTAAAGGTGAAGCGGCAACGATTCCAACTCCAACAATTAATCCAACAAGAGCACCACTTGCAGCATTCAAGTTACCAGTCTTAGCCCCGTACCAACCTAAAACTATTGAAAAAACTAAACTTTGTACAAAAAGTGCAACAGTTATTGAACCAAAAACCAAGCGCATGTTTTGGCTGCTTCCTGGTTCGCTATTTGGTGATTTCCCCATGGCTTTCCACCAAACAGGATAAAAAGTTTTTGGACCAAACCAAACAAATCCACTAATCAAACTAACTACTGTTGCAAGCAACACTGCTAACCAGTTAATTGAACCAAAATCCACCATCACTCCTTTACGTCCAAGTGCACTCTACTTAACTGACGGGTTGGTTCTTGGTTTCATCTCGGTGTTTTCTTAAATAAACCATGAATGGAGTTCCCCCGGTGCCAACTGCTGATGGATTACCGGGCGTCTTCTGAGCTTGTGCGTGTATGTAGGTGCCCGCGTATTCCAAATGCAAAGCTCTAAAATCAGCAACGAGCTCAACTGACTCATTAAATAATTTTTTAAGTGAATCCTGCTTGCTCTTCATGACAAAATTTCTAACACTTGGTCCTTTTTCTGTAGCCTCAATAAATTTCACGTGCATTGGTGGCATGTATTGACGCATTTCCATTAGATAATCTCGTAATTCATCTCTTTCATGCTCAATTCCTAAAACTGCATCTAGAGCAGGAACTATTGCGCTTTGCGCACCGGTTTCACCTCGAAATTTTTGACCTTCGCCCTTATATTCTTCAACTCCTTCATAAATCACACCGTTTGGTAGAGCTGGATTATTTTTCCAACCAAAAATGTAGGGTCGGACTCTGTGGAAATAAACATATGGATCGCATTTTTCTGGCATACGAACTAATACGTCATAGATAGATTTAATGGCGTCACGCAAATTAGTTAAAGCATTTTGCAATAAATCTAGATCGTTTTCAGCAACCGCTCTTTGTGAATCTTCAATGGCTTGCAGAGCTTTCCCTGCTTTATTTTCAATATCAATGTGAATAATAATGAACCATTCTTCATCTTGCCCACCTAAAAAACATTGTGAAAGCGCAATATTTCCACATTCAACTGGTGCGTTTTTATCTAAGCGATACCAATTATCAATTGAATAGCTCGTATAACTCAGAATTGGAGGTCGCCCAACTAATTTTCCAACTTCATGCCAAGGCTTAGCTAAGCGTTCTGGTAGAATTTCTGCAGCTTCATTTTCTGACCATTGATATGCCTGGCCAATATATGAAAGTAATAAAAATGCTCTTCTTATTTCGCCGTCAGATTTCAATGTTTCAATTTTAAATGGTGGTAATTCTTTAACCCGTTGACGAAAATCTATACCCATTAAATATTTGGGAAGATTTTTTCCCATTTCATCCCACGCTTCATTTCCCGCTGGGAGAGTTTTTACTGGGTCCACATGTTGCATGTAACCAAATTCTTGACTCAATCCATAATCACTTAATTTGACTGGTTGTTCACCCATTTAAATTTCCTTTTTTTTAAGTACTCGTGATATTCTGCTCTCAATTGGGTGGAAAATCAATAACTTTAAAATGTTATAAATCAAAAAGGGACCCGATATCTTTCGATACCAAGTCCCTTTTAGTTGAAGGATTACTAGAAATCCATTCCTCCGCCACCATCTTGCATGGCTGGAGCTGGATTCTTTTCTGGTTTATCTGCAATGACTGCTTCTGTTGTTAAGAACAAAGCAGCAATTGATGCAGCATTTTGTAATGCTGATCTTGTTACCTTGGCAGGATCAATAATTCCTTCTTTGATCATGTCAACATATTCACCATTTGCAGCATTCAAACCTTCGCCGGCTTTTAAGTTAGCAACGCGTTCTGCAACTACGCCACCTTCTAGACCTGCGTTCATTGCGATTTGCTTTAACGGAGCTTCAATTGCTACACGAACAATGTTTACTCCAGTTGCTTCATCGCCACTTAGTTTCAAGTCTTTTAGTGCTTCTTTACCTGCTTGAATTAATGCCACGCCTCCGCCAGCAACAATGCCTTCTTCGACAGCTGCTTTAGCGTTACGCACAGCATCTTCAATGCGGTGTTTACGTTCTTTCAATTCAACTTCGGTTGCTGCACCAACTTTAATTACTGCAACACCACCAGCTAATTTTGCTAAACGCTCTTGTAATTTTTCACGATCATAATCTGAATCACTGTTTTCAATTTCTGCACGAATTTGAGAAACACGACCAGCGATTTGATCAGTTGAACCTGCGCCTTCAACAATTGTTGTTTCATCTTTTGTGGAAACAACTTTGCGTGCTTTTCCAAGCATGTCTAGGCCAGTGTTTTCAAGTTTTAAGCCAACTTCTTCGCTAATAACTTGCGCACCTGTCAAAATTGCAATGTCTTGCAACATTGCTTTGCGGCGATCACCAAATCCAGGTGCTTTTACAGCAACTGAACGGAAAGTTCCCTTGATTTTGTTAACGATCAATGTCGCTAAAGCTTCGCCTTCAACATCTTCAGCCAAAATTACAAGTGGTTTTCCACTTTGCATAACTTTTTCTAAGATAGGCAAAACATCTTTAATTGCTGAAATTTTTGAATTAGCAATCAAAATATATGGATCTTCAATAACAGTTTCCATTCTTTCTGGATCTGTTACGAAATAAGGTGAGATATAACCTTTATCAAATCGCATACCTTCAGTTAGTTCTAATTCCAAACCAAAAGTGTTGCTCTCTTCAACAGTTATTACACCTTCTTTACCTACTTTATCCATCGCTTCGGCGATGATGCCACCAACTTCAGCATCTCCTCCTGCAGAAATAGATGCAGTTGATGCAATCTGTTCTTTGGTTTCAACATTTTTTGCCATGTCTAGTAATTTGGCCACAATTTTTTCAACTGCTGTTTCAATGCCACGCTTAAGTGCCATTGGGTTAGCGCCGGCTGCGACGTTGCGTAAACCTTCGCGCACAAGTGCTTGAGCTAATACAGTTGCAGTAGTTGTTCCATCTCCTGCGACATCATCAGTCTTTTTTGCTACTTCTTTAACAAGATCAGCACCGATTTTTTCATATGGATCTTCCAAATCAATTTCTTTAGCAATGGAAACACCATCGTTGGTAATTGTTGGTGCGCCCCATTTCTTTTCCAAAACGACATTTCGTCCCTTTGGGCCAAGGGTGACGCGTACTGCGTCGGCCAAGATATTCATGCCGCGTTCCATAGAACGGCGGGCTTCTTCGTCAAAAGCGATCATTTTCGCCATTGTGTTAGTTCCTTCTTTAATAGTTAAGGGTTATCACTCTCATAGGTTGAGTGCTAAGTCAATTTTGGCACTCTTCACCCTCGAGTGCAAATTCAGGGTCACCCTCTAAAAACATGAATATTTTGAGCCGATTTATTGTGCCTGGGAGATATTTCACACCCATTCCCTCACAAACTTCCAAAAATCGTTACCTAAATAAGGTATCCATATGCCCTTTTAGGGGTTAGGTTAGACAAACCTGAGAGATTCTTGGGTCTAGAGCTACCGAACCTGTATTGCGCAGGCTGGCTCTGGGGATTGAAATAGCGCAAACCGAGGAACCAAGTCGTCGAAATAGAAAAGCTACAAAGGCTTTTCGTTTCAGGGGCTAACTAACAAAATCTGTGAGCGCGGATACCAGCACGAGCCCGTCAGCTAACTCGGTAAGACCTGGAGGTTTTTTACTTATGGCTTCATTTAAACGAGCAACCCCAAGACTTCGAATCCAAACCCGAGTCAAAAGATTTAGGGATCGTTTTACCCCCAGCACCGATCGAATATCAAAATGGTCTTTCTCAGATTTCACAGCTGAGCGAATGACTGGTGTGACTAGGCCAACTACTTCGGTTTGTGTGCTCACAAAAGAGTGTGGTGCAACTATTGAAAACACTGTCAAAACTTTAATGAAACTTAAAAACGAAAACCATATTGATCAGGTAGTAGTAATAGATAGTGCAAGTATTGATAACACAGCAGGAATTGCTCGCGATCTTGGTGCAGAAGTTTATGACGAAAATTCTTTACTAACACAATTTGGTGCCAACATTGGTAAAGGTGATGCCATGTGGAGAGCGCAAAGTATTTTAACAGGAGAGCTAATTGTTTATCTTGATGGAGATTTAGAAGACTTTAACGAAAGACATGTCCTAGGAGTAATTGGTCCAATCTTATTGGATAAAGATATTCACTTTGTGAAAGGTACTTATCGTCGACACTTAAGATTAAAATCTGGTGTCATAAGAGATGGCGGAGGTAGAGTTTCAACATTGTTAGCTCGACCTTTACTAACTGCGTTTTATCCAAAACTTGCAGAATTTAAACAACCACTTTCTGGGGAATGTGCCATTAGAAAAGAATTATTAAATAAAATTCCAATTGTTACAGGTTACGGTGTGGAAATTGGAATGATGATTGATGTTTATAACAAAGCTGGTGTTAAATCAATGGCTGAATCTGATTTGCATGAAAGAGCCAATAAGCACCAAGCTTTATCTAAGTTAGGTGGAATGGCAGAAGAAATTACGCAAACTGTATTAAACAGAGTTAAAAATGAAGGAAGATATATTGATGAAGTTGCAGATATTGTTGAACGCCCACCGTTTACTTCAATAAATATTGAGAGTAATAACTAGTTTTTACTAGCTACGATTGAAATCATTTCATAAATTAAATGTGAAGCAGCAATACCCGTAATTTCGGCATGATCATATGCTGGTGCAACTTCAACTACATCTGCTCCAACTAAATGTGTATCTTTTAGTCCTCTAACAATTGCTAATAGTTCTCTAGAACTTAATCCACCCATTTCAGGAGTACCCGTACCTGGAGCAAATCCTGGATCTAGTACGTCTATATCTATTGAAATATAAACCGGAGCATCTCCCACTCTAGATTTCACTTTGCTTATTATTTCATCTAAAGACTGATTATTGAAATCTGTTGAGGATACTATGCCAAAACCAAATTTTTTATCATTAACTAAATCTGTTTTGTCATAAAGTGGACCCCTAATTCCTACGTGCATACATTTATCTTGAATTAATAATTTTTCTTCCCAAGCTCTTCTGAAAGGAGTTCCATGTGTGTAAGAGGCATTCATGTAGGTATCCCAAGTATCTAAATGAGCATCAAAATGAACAAGAGCTATTTGGCCATAAACTTTATTTAAAGATCTAAGTAACGCTAAAGCAATTGTATGGTCACCACCAATTGTAAAAAGTGGTTTACCTTTTTCAATTAAAATGGCTGAATGTTTTTCAAGGCCAACTAAGGCTTCTTGAATATTAAATGGATTCATAATTGCATCACCAGCATCTACTACCTGCAGTTTTGCGAAAGGAGAAACATCTTGTGCTGGGTTATAGGGACGTAACAATCGTGAAGCTTGTCTAACGTGTGCTGGACCAAATCTTGCACCTGGTCGATAAGAAACTCCAGCATCAAAGGGTGCACCTAATATTGCAACATCATATTTAGAAACATCTTCAATTCTAGGTAATCTTGCAAAAGTTGAATGTCCACCGAATCTTGGCACTTCCATTCCACTAACTTGGCCAACGTTGCCGTTTACCTCAACATTGTTTCGAATTGGATTGTTTAATTCAGGATTATTCATATCAATAATCTACTCAGGCATTGGGGATAGATGTTCATGCACTGCTATCCATTTATCAGCTAAGTAATGAAACACGATTGTTTCTCGCTCAGCAAAAGTATTGGTGCCATCATTTGTTAAAATAGTCGTTGAGACATCATGTGAAAATATTGCCATTTCTTCAAACATTTGAACTCTTTGATTTGTCGAAGAACAGGCCCTAACACTAAAGCTTAATTCCTTTTCCCAAGTACGCCATTCTTCTTGATATTCTTTTTTGGTCTTCAAAACTTTTTTAGTTGTGTAAAAAATAAAGACGGTGTCATCTGCGAAGCAGGAAAAATAGCCATCAAAGTCATGTGTTGCAAATTGTGAAACAAGGTGTGCCGCAGCTTCAAGCACACCTTGTTCATTTTTCACTTTTTTACCGATTAGTTAACTTATTTAGTTCTAACTAAACGAGCACCTTTTGGACCGTAAGCAGCTTTTGGTTCTGGCCAAATTGCTAAGAACAAGATGTACAAAACTGCAGCTGAAACGATTGAAACTGGAACCGAAACGTCAATTCCACTAAAGGCATTGCTCCATGGACCAATTAGTAATGGTGGGTAGTAGCAAAACATTGCACCCAGAATTGCTGATGGGATCCAAGCCAAAAGTCCACGCCAGTTAAACCCTGCGCTAAACCAGTAAATACCACCGGTTTTACCTTTGTTGAAAACCTGTACATCTTCTGGTGAGTACCAACCACGACGAACATAGAAACCAATCATCATGATAATCATCCATGGAGTTGTGAAAATAACAATCAAACCTATGAATGCGTTGATACTTGCTAAAAGATCTGTAACTAAACGTCCCACCAAAATAAATATGAATGCAAGTGAGCCAATAAAAATTGACGATTGCACGCGATTTAATTTTGGAAAAACGCTAGAAAAATCTAGACCTGTTCCATACAAAGAAGTAACACCTGTTGAAAGTCCACCCAGGAATGCAATGACAATTAATGGCAATGCGTACCAAGCTGGTGAAATTTCTACAAGTCCAACTATGTAGTTTGCTGGGTCTTTCACAAGTGTTGTTGTGGTTAGACCAAACAAGAATGGAATCAAAGTCATTATTTGAGCGCCAAATACCCAACCCATTAATGATTTTCTAGAAGTTTTTTCTGGTATGTATCTTGACCAGTCACCTAGGAAAGCACCAAATGAAATTGGGTTTCCCATAACAATTAAGGCTGACAAAATAAATGTTGGCCAAAAAGCACCTAAAGCATAGGCATCTGGACCTGGGTTGTAGCCTGCACTAAAAATTGAAGCAAAGGCGATAATTCCAGCTAGCATTAAAACTGTATTTGCAACAACAACAGTTTTATTAACTAGCAACATGAATTGATAACCATAAATAACAACAATGATTACCAAAGCACCAATGATTGCATAAATTAGTCCTCTAAATAAATCACTTGTTGTGTCAATTCCAAAGAATCTAGAAATTGCACCGAGTAAAGCGTCACCGCTTACCCAAACTGAAATCGAATAAAATGCGATTGCAGTTAATAGTGAAAGAAAAGATCCAACTAATCGACCTTTAACACCAAAATGGGCTCCTGATGACACAGCATTATTTGTTCCAGTTATTGGACCAAATAATGACATTGGCATCAAAATAAGGCCTCCGACAACAACACCTAATAAAGTTGCTGCAACGGCTTGCCAAAAACTTAATCCCAAAAGAATTGGGAATGTACCTAAAATAATTGTTGCAAAAGTATTCGCACCACCAAAGGTAATTCGAAATAAATCCTTTGGAGACGAGGTTCTATCAATTGCTGGAATTGTGTCAATTCCATGTTGCTCTACTGTCGTTACTTTCGGTTGTGTTGCCACATCACCCTCCCTAGTCGGTTGGAAGAAGAATAGTGCAAAAGGGTCAAATAGTTAAGATACTCAAGAGGTTTTTTTAAGCGTTTAAATTTGGTTTTGTGAGGACTCTTGGTTCCAAATTAAGGCTTCGCACATGTTTAGCAATCTCTCCAAGTGGTGCGACCCAAACTTTGGGATCAGCTAAAACAGCTTTAATAAAGATGTCTAATGATTGAGCCCTGCTTGGTCTGCCTGATAAAAATGGGTGATTAGTCAAAATAAAAATTCCGCCAGCTTTAGCTAACGCTTCGTATTCAAGTTGCCACATCTCTCTAACTTTGTTTGGTGATTCAATTAATCCAACACCAGTTATGTCGGGTAAAAATGCGTATTGTTCCCAATCATCTAAAGCCCATTGAATTGGTAATTCAACAATTGACTTATTTCCAACGGCAAGTTCATAAGGATGATCAGCATCCATTAAGGAAGAGTCGTATAAAAATCCATATTTAGAAAGTAATTCAGGTGTGTGCCAAGAAAGTTCCCACATTGGTGCGCGATAACCAATTGGTGTTACTCCTGCAACTTTTTCCAAACTTTCAATTCCTCTTTCAATAAAACCAATTTCTTCTTCTGGGGTGGCATGAGCTGGCTGTTCATGCATATCGCCATGATGAGCAATTTCATGACCAGCAGCAACAATATTTTTAATAACTCTGGGATATCTTCTTGCGGTGTATCCGGGAACAAAGAACGTAGATTTTATTTGATTTGCTTCTAAAATATCTAATATTCTTGGCACACCAGTTAAAGGTCCATAAGATTGATGCGACATTGTCGACATTTGATCGACAGCATTTGGTTTAAAGTTAAGAATCGCAGATTCAGCATCAATGTCAAAAGAAAAAGATGCTGCGGAAGTTTTGCCCACTGGCCAACTTATTGGTTTTGCAGGAACTACTTCAGTCATGCTCTTCCTCTGATTTCTCCGCCAGTGGCATTGATGATTTGTCCAACCATTGCATTTTGTTCTGGATCTAATAAGAATGTTACAACTTCAGCTATTTCTTCAGCTGTTCCAACTCTTCCCAGTGGAATGTTTTCTGCATATAATTTTAAAACGTCTTCGATATTCATATTTAAATTTTCTGCATCAACAAGCAATTGTGGTGTGTTAATTACACCTGGTGCGATGCCATTTACATTTATTCCCAATGGAGCTAGCTCGCGTGCCAGAGATTTAACTAAAGCAATTAAACCTGATTTACTACTTGCGTAAGCAGAAGCTTCTGGCCAGCCGGTGATTCCCCAATAGCTACTTGTGACCACAATTTTTCCTTTAGATTTCTTTAAATATGGCAAAGCCTCTCGGATTAAAACATAGGACCCTAAAAGATTGGTGTTAACGACTTTCCACCATTCCGAAACGTCATGTTCTTCAAATTTTCCCATCGACATATATGCATGTTGGGCCACTACGCCATCTATTGTTTTAAATTCCTTTACGCATGTTTCAACTACTTTATTAATATTATCTAAATCACTTAAATCACCAGGAACAGCTAGAGCGTCTAATTCTTGGCAAACTTTAATAAGTTGATCATCTAAGACCCGATCATTTAGTGCTAATTTTGCACCTTGGCTTTTTAATTTTTTAGCAATAGCTAAACCCATTCCTTGTTTAGCACCTGAAATTAAAATAACTTTATCTTTTAAATTCATTTAAATGACTGCCCCAGCATTTGGGCTTATTATTTCTCCGCTACAAAACGTGGCGTGTTCAGATAAGAACCAGACAGCGTTTGCAATTTCTTCTGGCATAACTAATCTTTTAAGGGGCAAGGTGTTCAAAAAATCTTTGCCTCGTTCAGGAGAATTTTGTGGGATTAAAGGGGTGTCAGTTGGTCCAGGTGCAACGCCATTTATCCGAACATTGTCTGGTGCGTATTCAAGTGAAAGAGTTTTGATTAATCCAATTTGTGCACCCTTTGCTGCTGCATAATGTGAGACAAATTCTCCGCCACCAATACCAAGTTCTGATGCAATACAAATTAATGATCCGTTTTTACGTATTCGCATTCCTGGTAATACTGAAAGTGCTATATTTCGAAAACCACCTAAATGAACATTCATCATTTTTGTTAAACTTAAATTATCTATATCTGAAATAGGTTTCATTTCATAATGTCCTGCATTTGAAATAGCAGAATTAATCGGACCTAAAGTTTTTTCAATTTCCATTACTGCTTGTTGAACACTTGCAAAATCTGCAACATCAGCTTCTATTGAAAGATCTGTATTAGCTTTATTTTTATCAATAGAAGCAACTTGCCACCCGTTTGTTTTAAAACGGGTGGCAATTGCTGCACCAATACCGCTAGCTGCACCTGTAATAAGCGCAACTTTGGTGCTCAATTTATTTAACTATTTCTATTAAGTGCTGCAACATCAACCATTGTCATGCGCTTATTTACATTTGCATAAATAAGGCCACCAACAATTGTTAAGCCGGCAATTCCTATAGCAACTGACCAGTCAAGTATTGGCATATCTGCATATACCGGACGTGGCCATGAAATATTTAGGAATTGGAAGACTGTCCAAATTAGGGCAAAAATGCTAACAACTCGCATTTTTGCTCCTAAGGTGAATGGACCTGCTTTCCACTTATTTCTAAATAGCACGATTACAAATCCTGCTACTGGGAACAAGAAGGAAATATAGAAACCACCTGTTGTGAAGTTCACCATCAACGCATAGAAATTAGGTGCTAGTTGACTAGCCCCAATCATTATTGCGCCCACAAGAGATGCAACTAATACAGCATTAGCTGGGATTCCAGCTTTACCTCTAAGTGCAGATAAAGTTTTTTCAGCTGGAAGTGCCTTGTCTCTAGCGTATGACCAAATAACTCGACTTGCTGAAGTTTGTAATGCCAAGAAGGAAGCAAGAAAACCAATAGCAAAAAGTATTTGAGCAAGTTTTGCTGGACCTTCGCCTAAGGCATAAACCAAAGTTGAAAATACAGGATCTGCTACTTCACCAGATAAAACTGCTGCTGGATCTGGGATTGCTAAAATAACAGTTAATGCAGCAAATGCCACAACTGCAGCGACAAATGTTAGCGAGAACAAAATTACTTTAGGTAATGTTCTTTGTGGATCTTTAACCTCTTCAGCAATTGATCCAGCACTTTCAAAGCCTACGAAAGCCCAGCCAACAAAAGCCATTGCAATTAAAAATGCACTATTTGTAAATCCACTACCAACAACTGTGTCGAGTCCACTGTTTATAGAAGAAAGTGGTTGTTCAGTATGGAAAAGTAATAACCAAATTCCCAAACCAATTGAACCAACTATTTCAGCAATGATTGAACCAATCATTAAGATTTTTAAGATTCCTCGGCCTAGTAAGTTAGCCAAAGTTCCTAGAATCAAAATAATGATTGCAATAATTGCTTGTGTGCTAGCTGTTGCTGATATTCCTAGAACATTTGCTACAAATAGAGCAGCTCCCATAGAAACTGTTGCCATTGCAATTACTAATGTCCACATATAGAACCAACCAGCAAACCAACCTGCGCCTTTACCAATTAACCTTCTGGTCCATTGGTAAATAGAACCTTCAAGTGGCCATTTGGAAACTAGTTCGGCAAAAATCATTGCCACCAACAACTGTCCACCAAAAACCAACACAAAGTTCCACCAAAATCCTGGACCAGCAGTTGTATATGCCAATCCAAAAATTCCATAGATTGCAACTATTGGACTGATGAATGCAAATGCAAAAGCAAATGCAGACCAGAGAGTGAACTCTCTTTTTAACGTACCTGCCATTTAAATCCTCCCGAGGTTTTATTGATTGGAGTAAGCATCCCCCATAATTATCAAAAAAACAAGTAAATCAGATATTAAAATCGATTTTTATCTTAAATTTTGGGACAGGTTAGCCCATCTTGAGGAACTATTCCTTCTATTAAATAATCTTCAACGACCTGATCAATACATTTAGAACCCCTCATATAAGCAGTATGTCCATCACCTTCATAAGTTAATAAGACTGCTGAGGCAAGTTGCCCACTTAAACCTTGTGCCCATTTATAAGGAGTAGCTGGATCAAATTTAGTTCCCACCACAATTATGGGGACCGCTTCATTAGCTTCAAATGTGGTTATTGGAGCAAGATCTTTTACTGGCCAAGCATTACAAGCTAAATTTCCCCACGCTAAATAGTCACCAAAAATTGGGGCTTTGATAACCCAATCTTTTGCCATTTGCTTTACTTCATCAATACTTACATTTGATGGAGTGTCAAAACAATTTATGGCATAAAGTGCTTCTGTTGAATTAGAGGCAAATGTTCCATCTTCATTTCGATCATTAAACAAATCAACCATAATTAATAAATCTGAACCATCACCTTTAATCGCTGTTTCTAATGATTGACGCATGTATGACCACCAAGTGTTGTCATATAAGAATCCTGCTACTGCATAAACTGCCATCGATTGCGTTAAGTCTCTATTTGGATCATCTGTCTTAAGTGGTTTTTCATCAAGTGAATCTAGAAAGTTTCTAATTTCTACAACACCTGCAGCTCCAGTGTTAGTTAACGGGCAATCATCATGTTTAGGACAATCTTCCACAAATCTTTTTAAGGCGGTATCTAAACCAATTGCTTGATCAAGACCTAGCTCTTCTCCACTTAAACTTGGATCAACAGCACCATCTAATACAAGGCGTCCCACTTTGTTTGGAAATAGTTGGGCATACATGCCACCCAAATAAGTTCCATATGAAGCACCTAAATAATAAAGTTTTTCATCTCCCACTACTGCTCTAATTACATCCATATCTTGAGCAGCTTCTTTTGTTCCAACATGGGCAATTAAATTATCTGCAATTGCTGCACAACCCTTGGCCATATTTTCAGAAAGTTTAATTGATTCTTGAATTTCCAAGTCATTATCGGGAGTGCCATCAAATGCAATAAATTCATCAACTTCTTTATCTGTTAAACAATCAATCGGCGTTGATCTAGCAACCCCTCTTGGATCAAAACCAATAATATCAAAAGAATCTAATAATCTTTGCCCAAAAGCTTGATCGGCATAACTTACATAATCCACACCTGATCCCCCTGGTCCTCCAGGATTAATTAAAAGTGAACCAACTTTTAGTGGCGGTTTATTTGCTTCTAATTTTTTTAGGGCCAAAGTAATACTTTTAAAATCAGGATTTTCATAATCAAGCGGTACTTCAATTTCGGCACATTTAAAATCATCGTCATCAATGCAATTATCCCAAACAAGTATTTGTGCATAGTACTTTTCTAGGCCTGCTGGTGCATCAATTGCTAGTGGTTTAGAAACATCTTGATTATTTGTTGTAGCACAGCTTGCTAAAACAAGAGTGGTTAGAAAAATTTTTATTAAATTAATGTTTTTCATCTATTTTTCAGTGTAGCGGATTTTAAAAATTTAGGCTCTGGCTAATTGGACAGTCATTGATTCTAGGACCAGTAACTCTGCTGCTTCGGTTGGAAGCATCCTTCGAGTTGCTTCAACTATATCAATTTTTTTGATTGTTGAATTAATACTGGTATTTTCAGCCATTCTTTGAATTGAACCTTTCATCTCTGTGTGAAAAAGTTCAATATCAGCACCTGTTTGAATAGCTAATACGTCTCTGTAAAAGGCCGCTAATTCTTGTAAACTTAAATCTAGACGATCCCTTGTTATTCTTTTATATCTTTTCTTCTGACTATTTTCTAATTCTTTTTTTGCTCCGCTTGCTAATCTTTCGATTTTTCTTTTCGTTATACCAACAGCACCTTCGCCATAGGCTTGCATCAGAGAATCTAATTCTTCTTCGTCTAATTCATCCGTTTGCAAATCAGCATCTTCAATAGCTGCATTTACTAACTTTTCTGCTGCAGCAAAGCAAGATGGTAGATCTTTTAACTCAAAGGGAACTTGTAAAACTTGTGAGCGTCTCTCCCGAACTTTTTCATCAGTTGCTAATAATTTTGCTCTACCAACATGTCCAAGGGAAGCATTTGCTGCAAAATGTGCCATTGCTTTATCAACGCCATCTCGCTTGATTAATAATTCAGCAATTTCGTCAGCGGGAGGAGTTCTTAATGAAACAACTCGACATCTAGATTTAATTGTGATCAAAACATCTTTGCTAGAAGGAGCGCATAAAATCCACATCGTAAATCGAGCTGGTTCCTCGATTGCTTTTAATAATGCATTTCCAGCTTCCTTGGTTAACCGATCGGCGTCTTCCAAAATGATGATGTTCCAAATTCCCAAACCTGGCATCATTGCTGCTTCTTTGGTTAAATTTTTTGTTTCTTCAATTCCATAACTCAAACCATAAGGTGTTATAACTTTTACATCTGGATGTGTATTTTTTAGAACCGAAATGCATGAAATGCAATTTCCACAACCATTTTCTTCACACTGCAGTGAAGCGGCAAAAAGTTTTGCTGCAGTTGATCTGCCACTTCCTGGAGGACCTGTTATTAGCCAAGCTTGTGAAAAACTTGAGGTTGGTTTTCCATTTAAAGCATCTTTAGCATCTTTGGCAGCGCTAACTAATGTCTTAACGCTGAATTCTTGACCTATTAATTCTTCCCACATTTTTTATTTTCTTTTTGCCTTAAATGTATTTAACACTAATTCTGCAATTTCATCAATAGGTTTAGAGGCATCAATCACGATATATCTTTCAGGATTTTTTGTTGCGAGATCCCTAAAAGCTTGGTTTACTTTCTCGTGAAATAATTCGGACTCTCTATCAAGTCGATCTTTTTTCTGCAATCTTGATTGTCCGGTAGCTGCATTTACATCCAATAAAACTGTTAAATCAGGGACAATATCTTGCACTGCCCAGCGTGAAATATCTTCAATTGTTTGCGCACCTAATTCACGACCCACACCTTGATAAGCGATTGAGGAATCTATGTGTCTATCAGCGATTACAACATTTCCTTTTTCTAACGCAGGTTTTATAACTTGACTCATATTGATTGATCTATCAGCTGCAAATAAAAGTGCTTCCATTCTTGGTGTTACTTCAAATTCATCTTGATCTAAAAGTATTTCTCTAATTTTCAAACCAAGTTCAGTACCACCTGGTTCTCTTGTTAAAACAATTGTTTCATTTAATTTTTCTAAGTTGTTTGTTAATTTTTTTACTTGAGTGGATTTACCGGCACCATCGCCACCTTCAAACACAACAAAAAAACCTGGACTGTTAGACACTGACTTCTTCAATAGCTGTCTCAACAATATCTTCTTTTTTGGCTTTCTTTTTTGTAGCTTTTTTAGGAGCTGCTTTTTTTGCAACTTTCTTTCGTTTCTTAACAACTGGTCCGCGAGCTCTTCTATCTGATAAAAGTTCTGACGCTCTTTCAATACTCATCGTTGGAATATCGTCTCCAACTCTTAATGCAGCATTTGTTTCACCATCTGTGACATATGGTCCAAATCTTCCTTCTTTTATAACCATATTTAATTGAGTTGAAGGATCAATTCCTATTTCTCGAAGTGGTGGTTTAACTATGGCACCTCTTCTGGTTTTAGGAAGCGCATATTTTGCTAATGCTTCTTCTAAAGTAATTTCAAATATTTGTTCTTCTGTATCAAGGGATCGTGAATCTTTACCCTTTGTCATATATGGTCCATACCTACCGTTTTGAGCAGTAATTTCAACACTGTCGGAAGGATCAATTCCTACAACACGAGGCAAAGCAAAAAGTTTTAAAGCATCATCAAGGCTTACAGATATTGGTTCCATTGATTTTAAAAGTGAAGCTGTTCTTGGTTTTTCTTTATCGTCTTCTGGAAGTATTTCTGTAAAATATGGTCCAAATCTTCCAGTTTTAACCATCAAAGTTAATCCAGTTTCAGGATGCACACCTAATTCACGATCTGTAGAAGGTGCTAACAATATTTCTAAAGCTCTTTCTGGAGTTAATTCATCTGGTGCAATATCTGGTGGGATAGATGCTCTTTCTTCACCCCGTTCTAAATAAGGACCATATTTTCCAACTCTGACTGCAATTCCTGAATCACCTATTTCAAATGTTGAATTTCCTCTGGCGTCAATTTCTGGTAATTGTTCTAATTGTGTTGCTAATCCTTTAGCTGAACCATCTTCTGGTCCCCAATAAAAATCTCTTAACGCTTGTGTTCTTGCAAGTTCACCTGAGGCAACTAAATCAAGTTCTTCTTCCATGCGGGCTGTGAAAGCATAATCAACTAAATTAGAAAAGAAAGCTTCTAGCAATCTTGTAACAGCAAAAGCTGTCCAAGATGGCACAAGAGCTCTACCTTTTCTTAAAATATATCCGCGATCAACAATTGTTCCCAAAATACTGGCATATGTTGATGGTCGACCAATTCCTCTTGCTTCTAATTCTTTAACTAAAGATGCTTCGGTAAATCTTGCTGGCGGAGTTGTTTGATGTCCAGATGGCAAAATTGATTTAGCAGTTATGGAATCACCTTTTTTTAATACTGGAAGTCTTTTATCATCAGCCTCGTCAACTTCATCAGTTTCACCTGATTCATAAGCTGCCTTGTAGCCAAGAAATTCAATTACTGTTCCTGATGCTGAAAATTCAATAACTTTACTTTCAGTTGTTTTACCTGAAATTTTTACAGTGCTAGTTGTTCCTTTAGCATCCACCATTTGAGATGCAACAGTTCTTCGCCAAATCATTTCATAAAGTGTGAAATCATCACTCTTTAATTCACTTGCTAATTCAGCAGGTGTTTTGAAAACATCTCCTGCAGGTCTTACTGCTTCGTGTGCTTCTTGAGCATTTTTTACTTTTCTTTCATATCTTCTTGGTTCAACTGAGACGTGATCTGCACCAAATAATTCTTTTGCTTGAGCACGTGCTGCATTTAGTGCACTTTCAGACAATGTTGTGGAATCTGTACGCATGTAAGTAATAAATCCGCGTTCATAAAGACCTTGCGCCGTTCTCATGGTTCGCTTAGCGCTCCAACCAAATTTATTACTTGCTTCTCTTTGCAAAGTTGAGGTCATAAATGGAGCTTCTGGTTTTCTGGAATAAGGACGAGAGGAAACATCTGAAACTTCAAAATTAGATTTTCCTAATCCTGAAACAATTTCAGCAACATCTTTTTCAGTTAATAGTGCTACATCTTTTTTAGTTAAATTACCTTCATCATCAAAATCTCCACCTTGAGCAATTCTTTTACTATCGACAGAAAATAGTTTTGCTTCAAATGATCCAGGATCAAATACTGCATCAATATCCCAGTAATCAGCAGACTTAAAAGCAATTCTTTCTCTTTCTTTTTCTACAACAAGTCGAACTGCCACAGATTGCACACGACCAGCAGATAATCCTCGGCCAACTTTTTTCCAAAGAATTGGTGAAACTTGGTAACCATAAAGTCTGTCAACTAACCTTCTTGCTTCTTGTGCATCAACTAAATTTTGATCAATATCTCTTGTGTTATTTGCAGCTTTTTGAATAGCTTCTTTGGTGATTTCGTTGAAAACCATTCGCTTGACCGGAACTTTTGGTCTTAAAACTTCTAATAAATGCCAAGCAATTGCTTCACCTTCGCGGTCTTCATCTGTGGCAAGTAGTAACTCGTCGGCTAATTTTAATTCTTTTTTTAAATCATTAACTCTTGATTGTTTGGCTGAATCAACAACGTAGAGGGGTTCAAAGTCGCTTTCAATATCAATTCCAAGTGAAGCCCATTTATTTTTTTTAAATTCTTTTGGGACTTCAGCAGCTCTTTGAGGAAGATCTCTAATATGGCCAACACTTGCTTCAACTACATAGCCTTCACCCAAGTATTTTTGAATCGTTTTAGCTTTCGCTGGTGATTCAACTATTACTAATCTTTTTACTTGGGTGTCTGCCATACTTTCGCTTTGTTTTATTCTCTTCTTAAGCGCTTAAAGCAACACTAATTCGTTTTGACCACCAAACAGCAACAACAATAATTGCTGTTGCGCCAAAGGCGATTGCCAAACGAAGTGTTGGATTTGCGTCTGCACCTGCTGAAAGTTGTACCACTGCTGGAACTGCAAGCAGTGCTACTAAGTTCATAACTTTTAACAATGGGTTAATTGCAGGACCAGCTGTATCTTTAAATGGATCGCCCACTGTGTCACCGATAACGGTTGCTTCGTGTGCTTCTGATCCTTTACCGCCGTGATGTCCATCTTCCACAAACTTCTTGGCGTTATCCCATGCTCCACCAGAGTTTGATAAAAATACGGCCATCAAAGTTCCTGCACCAATTGCACCAGCTAAGAATGCACCAAGAGCTCCAACTCCTAATCCAAATCCAACTGCCAAGGGTGACATAACTGCTAACAAACCAGGAGTTGCAAGTTCGCGTAGTGAATCTCTTGTACAGATATCTACAACGCGACCATATTCGGGTTTAGTTTCACCTGTCATGATTCCTGGATTTTCGCGGAATTGTTTACGAACTTCCACTACCACAGCTCCTGCGGCACGTCCAACAGCATTAATTAATAATCCTGAGAACAAGAACACAACAGCAGCACCGATAATCAAACCAACAAGATTCTTTGGATTTGAAATATCTAACACACCTGCGTATTCACCAATTGAGGAAACTGCTAATCCTGCTGCAGCAGCAGATTCAGTAATTGCGTCTCTAAAAGATCCAAACAATGCGGTTGCGGCTAATACTGCAGTTGCAATTGCAATACCTTTAGTGATTGCTTTAGTTGTGTTACCAACAGCGTCAAGAGAAGTAAGAATTACTACACCTTCACCATGAACATCACCACTCATTTCAGCAATGCCTTGAGCGTTATCTGAAACTGGGCCAAATGTATCCATTGCCACAATTACACCAACTGTTGTTAACAAACCAGTTCCTGCAAGTGCGATAGCAAATAGTGACAAAGTAATTGATCCTGCACCTAATGAGTAAGCACCAAATACGGCTGTCCCAATTAATAGTGCTGAATAAACTGCTGATTCCAAACCAACAGCAATTCCTGACAAGATCACAGTGGCTGCACCAGTTAATGAGGTGGCAGCAATAGTGTCAACTGGTTTTCTATTTGTTTCAGTGAAATAACCAGTTAGTAGTTGAATTAATGCTGCTAACACAATTCCGATAATCACAGCACCAATAGCCATGATTCTTGGATTGAAAGCTGCCATTTGGGCTGCATCTAAACCAATTTTTGCAGCAACGATGTCGGCATCAACAAGTTCAGCTAATGAAGCAGGTAAGAATTGGAATGAGGCAATCGAAACCAAAACTGCTGAAGCAAATGCTGAAATAAAGAATCCGCGGTTAATTGCAGACATTGCAGACTTGTCACCACTTCTTGGTGCTACTGCAAAAATTCCAATAACTGCGGTGATTACACCAATTGCTGGAATTATCAATGGGAAAACTAACCCAAGTGAACCTAGTGCTGCTTTACCAAGAATCAAAGCTGCAACAAGTGTTACTGCATAGGACTCAAATAAATCTGCAGCCATACCTGCACAGTCACCAACGTTGTCACCAACATTGTCTGCAATGGTGGCAGCGTTTCTAGCATCATCTTCTGGAATACCTTGTTCAACTTTTCCAACAAGATCTGCTCCAACATCTGCGGCCTTAGTAAAAATTCCTCCACCAACGCGCATGAACATTGCGAGCAATGCTGCACCGAAACCAAAACCTTCTAATACACGTGGTGCTTCACCTGAATAAACCAGAACCACAATCGAAGTACCCAAAAGACCTAGACCAATTGTTGTCATACCAACAACGCCACCGGTTCTAAATGCAATTCGAGTTGCAAATTTTTCATCACCTTCGCGAGCAGCATTTGCTACACGAACGTTTCCTCTAACGGCTAGCCACATTCCGAAGTAACCTGTTAGGGCTGAAAATCCTGCGCCAACTAAGAAAAATATTGAGCGGCCTAATCTTTCATTGCTTGAGTTTGCTGGAAGCAAAAACAGCACGAAGAAAACCAATACAACAAAAACACTCAGTGTTTTAAATTGTCTATTTAGATATGCGGTTGCGCCCTCTTGCACAGCGGCTGCAATCGTTCTCATATTGTCTGTGCCATCACTGGCGGCTAAAACTTCTCTTACTAAATAACTTGCTACCAGCAAGGCAAAGATTGCAATTGCGGCAACGATCATTACTTGGGTGCGACCGCTGGAACTTAAAGCGATTTCGGCACTCGAGACTATGAGTGAATGAGGCACGTTTTCTCCTTGTTTATCTACCTTCGCGAGTTTAGACACAGATATGCCGAATAAATATGTATAGCCCTCCCCTCGAGGGGAAAAACACTCATAAATTCCTATATATAAGGTATCGATTACTCTAAAGGGCGTGGGGAACTCAACGACGAAATTCCAGCCATTCAGTAAAGAGGCTGCCCTAAATCTTATTGCCCCTTTTGCGCGAGTCGAAGGTCCAGTTTTATTGGCTTTGCAAGCAACACAAAAAGAATTTGGTTATGTAGATAGAGACGCTGTTGAAGTAATTGCTGAAGTTTGCAATGTCTCGATTGCTGAAGTTCATGGAGTTCTAACTTATTATTCAGATTTCAGAACTATTCCTGCTGCAAAAATCGAAGTTAAAGTTTGCGTTGCAGAAGCTTGTCAATCTGTTGGATCAAGGAAACTAGTTGCAGATGCTTCAGCAGCTCTTAATACCAAAATGCATTCACAGTCAATGGATGAAAGTGTGCAACTTAATCAAGTATTTTGTTTGGGCAATTGTGCTCTTGGCCCAGCTGCCATGGTGGATGAAAAATTAGTTGGTCGAGCAACTGGTGAAAAAATAGCTGAGATTGTTTCACAAATTAAAAAAGAGTACGCATGAATAATAAAACTTGTGACTATCTGGTAATTGGTGCTGGTGTTATTGGTCTAGCAATTGCACGAGAAATATTATTACAACAACCAAAAGTAAAAGTAATCATCATCGATAAAGAAAATGAGGTTGGATTACATGCCTCGGGTCGAAATAGTGGAGTATTGCATGCCGGATTCTATTATTCCCCTGATTCCTTAAAAGCAAAATTAACTCGAGATGGAAATAAATTATTAAGACAATTTTGCCAAGAAAATGATGTTTATGTTAAAGAAGTTGGAAAAGTTGTTGTAACAAAAAACGAAAGTGAAGAGGAACCTTTAAAAGAATTATATCGACGCGGCATTGAAAATGGTGTCGAAATTGAAATCATTGATAAGAAGCAATTAAAAGAATTAGAACCAAGAGCTAAAACTTTTGAAAAAGCTCTTTGGTCACCCACCACAGGATCTGCTAGTCCCTTAAAGGTAATTAAAGCTTTAGAAAAATCCTTTATCTCCCTAGGTGGAGAAATATTGCTAGGACAGTCCTTTGTTTCTAAAGAGGAAAATAATGTTGTTGTTTGTAGTTCCTTAAAAATTACTGCCGGCCACATTATTAATACAGCTGGACTTTATGCCGACAAAGTGGCGCATAAATTTAATTTTGGAAAAAAATATCGAATGCTACCTTTTAAAGGTCTTTATTGGTATGCCCCAAGCCAAACAAATAAATTAACAAGACATATCTATCCAATCCCTGATGCTAGAAATCCTTTTTTGGGAGTTCACTTAACTCTTACTGATGAAGGAAAAGTAAAAGTAGGACCGACAGCTATTCCTGCTTTGTGGAGAGAAAATTATCGATTGACCAAAAACTTTAAGGCCTCAGAAATGTCGCAAGTGCTCCTCGATTTACCGAGAATGGCTATTTCTCCTCATCATGATTTTCTTGCCCTTTTGAAACAAGAATTACCAAAATATTCTAGAAAATTTTTGGTTAAACAAGCAAGTCTTTTAGCTGAAGGTGTAAATGTAAAAGATTTTACTGTTAGAGGAAAAAGTGGTATCCGAGCACAGTTATTTGATTTAGAAAAAAATAAATTAGAAATGGACTTTGTGATTGAAGGCGATAAAAACTCAACACATGTACTAAATGCTGTTTCTCCTGCTTGGACTTGTGCTCTTTCGTTTTCTAAATATGTTTATGAAATTATGCACAAAAATATTGGAGCAAACTAAGATGGCTATTAAAATATTTGTTCCAATAGATGATGCTGCCTGTTCTGTGGGTGCAAATGAAGTAGCACTTGAAATTAAAACAGAAGCTGAAAAAAATAATATTGATATTGAATTAGTCAGAAATGGTTCAAGAGGCATGCTTTGGCTAGAGCCGATGGTTGAAATAGAAATCGAAAATATTAGATATGCCTTTGGCCCTGTCTCAAAAAATGATGTTAAAGATTTATTTGCCCAAGAATTCTATAAAAATAACACACACCCACTGGCACTTGGCGAAACTGAAAAATTACCTTGGATGAAAAATCAACAAAGAATTACTTTCCAAAGAGTTGGAGTAATTGATCCTCTTTCTATTTCTGACTATGAATCACACGGTGGATTAACTGGATTAAGAAATGCACTCAAACTAACTGGGGAACAAATAGTTAGTGAAGTCACCGAATCAGGTTTAAGGGGACGCGGTGGTGCAGGTTTTCCTGCCGGTATTAAATGGCGAACTGTTTTAAAAACAGAAAATTCTCAAAAATACGTATGCTGCAATGCAGATGAAGGCGATAGCGGAACATTTGCTGATCGAATGTTGATGGAAGGAGATCCCTTCACTCTCATCGAAGGAATGACTATTGCAGGAATTGCTGTGGGTGCAAACAAAGGTTTTATTTATATCCGATCTGAATATCCTGCTGCAATAAAAACTATGACTAATGCAATCAAGATTGCAAAAGAATTTGGACTTCTAGGTGCAAGTGTTTTAGGAAGTGACAAATCATTTGACTTAGAAATTAGAGCAGGCGCTGGTTCCTATGTTTGTGGTGAAGAAACAGCGATGTTAGAAAGCTTGGAAGGCAAAAGAGGAGTTGTAAGGGCTAAACCTCCGCTTCCAGCAATTGAAGGATTATTTAACAAACCAACAATTATTAACAATGTTTTAACTTTGGCAAGTGTGCCCATGATTTTAAGTGAAGGTGCACAAATGTATAAAAACTTGGGCACTGAAAAGTCTAAAGGGACACAAGTATTTCAAATTGCTGGAAATATAAAACAAGGCGGAATCTTTGAAACACCATTTGGTGTTACTTTAAATGAATTAGTTAATAACTATGGAGCAGGAACATTATCTGGTAAAAAAATTAAAGCTGTGCAAGTTGGTGGACCACTTGGTTCATATATTCCAGTAAACAAATTTGATACCGCAATGGATTATGAATCGCTAGCTTCAATTGGTGGGATGCTTGGTCATGGTGGAGTTGTGGTTTTTGATGAGACTGTTGATATGGCTCAGCAAGCAAAATTTGCGATGGAATTTTGCGTTGAAGAATCTTGTGGCAAATGCACTCCTTGTCGAATCGGTTCAACAAGAGGAGTCGAAGTAATAGAAAAAATAATAAACGGACAAAACAAAGCAGAAAATGTACATTTACTGCTCGATCTACTAGATGTGATGACCGATGGCTCACTTTGTGCCATGGGTGGCCTCACACCACTTCCAGTTAGAAGTGCTTTAGAGAATTTTCCTGAAGATTTCGCTTTGGTTTCTAGCCCAAATGGAGCACAATAGATAGATGACGATTCTTAGAGAACCAGATTATGGAACACCAGCTGTTGAGTCTGCTGAAAAAATTTCTGTCAAAGTCGATGGCATTTCAGTTGAAGTTCCTACTGGAACCTCAGTTAT
>CALBND010000010.1 GCA_937896305.1 uncultured Actinomycetes bacterium | reverse complement strand
ATTACTTTAATGACTTTGCATACTGCTAAAGGTTTAGAATTTCCTGTTACCTTTTTAACAGGTATGGAAGAAGGAATTTTTCCTCACGCAAGATCGCAAAATAACGACAAAGAATTATCAGAAGAAAGACGCCTTGCCTACGTGGGAATTACTAGAGCTAGAGAAAGACTTTATGTTTCAAGATCTATTACCAGATCTGTGTGGGGAGCTCCTTCCTATAACCCAAGTAGTCGATTCCTAGATGAAATACCAGCTTCATTGATTAGTTGGAAACGACTAGAACCAATGAGTCAACCAGTTTCTAGTGGTGGATTTGGTAGTGCCCCAATGATGTCAAGAGCAAGTAAACCAAAAGAACCAAGACAATATTTGATTCTAAATGTTGGTGAAAAAGTATTACATGAAAGATTTGGCTTAGGAACAGTTACCGAAACAGGTGGCAGTGGGGAAAGTGCGGAAGCCACAATAGATTTTGGATCCCATGGAATTAAAAGATTATTATTGCGTTATGCCCCAGTGGAAAAACTTTAATTAACCCCACAACCATTTTCCGGGGTTTTGGTATTTTCCGTTAACTATTGTTTCAAAATGTAAATGTGCACCAAACGCATGACCGGATGCACCCATGTTGCCAATTCTTTGTCCAACATCAACTTCTTGTCCAGGCTTAACTCTCATTTTAGAAAGATGTGCATAGCGAGTTACAACTCCATCAAGATGTTTAATTTCAATTGTCCATCCATAAGAAGAACGCCAACCAGCATAAGTTACAAATCCAACTCTTGCGGCAAAAACAGAATCACCATAATTACCGTTGAAATCAATTCCGGTGTGCCAACCTAAATCCCATAATCTACCCTTGCGACCATAGGGCACAGAAATTCTTGCTCTCGCAGGATTAATGGTGTACTTGGCTCGTTCAGCTCTTCGAGCCGCAGCCTTTTTGTCGATTTCTGCTTGAATTCGGGCAGCTTCATCGGCCACAATTTTTTCTGCTTGTTGTCTAAATAATTCAATTTTTTCATCACTGCCAGGAGCACCAAGTTTGGCTGCAGCGTGAGCTTCAATTACAGGTAAGTCAGCAGCGCCAACATCTTTATTAGCTACCGATATTTCTTGAGGTGCATCTGCAACCACTACGGTAGTTGAAGATCCAGAAAAATTAGATGGCAAAGCCATGGCAATTGTTAGTCCAACAGCTACAACTAATAGTCCACCCGATAGCCATCGATTATTGGTAGTTTTTTGATTTGCCATATGTATCAACCTTGCCCGATGTCACACCTGTAACAGGTAGGTGGGTTAGTGATTAATCCCATTCCCACTCAACTCATGTTGTAAAAGAGTTAAACATTAGGCTGAGGGAATAAATCAATAGTTTTGCTCTATATAAGGAGTATGAAAAGTAGTGGATCTTTACGAATATCAAGCCAAAGAACTTTTTGCCAAACACGGAGTCACCACTCAAGAAGGCAAAGTAGTTACAAATCCAGAAGACGCTCAAAAAGCTGCTGAAGCTTTCGCTAAAGCCGTAGTTGTGAAAGCCCAAGTAAAAACTGGTGGTCGTGGTAAAGCTGGTGGTGTTAAATTAGCAACCAATGGCACCGAAGCCTTAGCTAAAGCCAAAGATATTTTAGGTTTAGATATAAAAGGTCATATTGTTAAAAAGATTTTGATTACGCCAGCAGAAGATATTAAAGAAGAATATTACGTATCATTTTTACTTGATCGAACCAACAGAACTTTTCTTTCAATGGCAAGTGTTGCCGGTGGTATGGATATTGAAGAAGTTGCAGCAACCACTCCAGAAAAATTAGCAATGACTAAAATTGATCCACTTGTTGGAGTAAATAGTGCTAAAGCTCTTGAAATATCTATTGCAGCAGGAATACCTGAAGTTGTCCAAAAAGGGGTAGCCCAAGTTATAGAAAAAATGTGGGAAATGTTTGTAGCAACTGATGCAACTTTGGTTGAAATAAATCCTTTAGTTAGAACAGACGATGATCGAATCGTTGCCCTAGATGGCAAAGTAACTTTAGACGAAAGTGCTTCTTTCAGGCATCCTGAAAATGAAGGGTTCATTGATATTGACAACGTTGATCCTTTAGAAACAGCAGCCAAAGCAAAAGATTTAAATTATGTGAAACTTGATGGCTCTGTTGGCATTATCGGTAACGGTGCCGGTTTAGTTATGAGCACTCTTGATGTTGTTGCTTATGCAGGTGAAGAATTTGGTGGAGTCAAACCAGCAAACTTTTTAGATATTGGTGGGGGAGCTTCTGCTCAAGTTATGGCCGATGGTTTGGGAATTATTTTATCGGACCCATCTGTTAAATCAGTTTTTGTAAATGTGTTCGGTGGAATCACAGCTTG
>CALBND010000009.1 GCA_937896305.1 uncultured Actinomycetes bacterium | reverse complement strand
TGCCGGCGCAATTGCAATGTATGCCTGGGCAATGCAGCACTTAAATAAATAGATTTTGAATTAGAAAAACTTTAACTGGTCTATTAATTAAAACTATGTGGCAGTTGAAAAAAATTATAAAGTACTAGAACTTAGGCATCAATTGGTTCAAGTTTGCCAGTTGCAACGTTATAAATTGCTCCTCCAACAACTACTTCGTTATTTAAAAGTGGATAAGACCTTACCCGGATCACGTCTGTTATCAATGCACTTTTTTGATCACTGACTGTTCTAAATTCTAAACTTCGAGTGTCAACTCCATGTTCTTTTCTAATTTTTTCGTGTATTGCGGCTTCATCTCCATTAGCCATTCGGCAATCTGTATGGGGCATGATTAATATTCTTTTTACACCAAGTAGATAACTTGCTAAAACTAAAGTTCTCAAAACGTCATCGGTGACTCTTGCGCCTGCGTTTCTTAATATTTTGACATCACCTGCATGCATACCCACAGCTGCTAAAGGTGAAATTCTTGAATCCATACAGGTAACTATTGCTAAGCCTTCTTTAGCCGTACCCGTTAAATCTTCATGCTGAAAGTTTTCAACATATTTATTGTTGTTTTCAATTAGATCTTTAAATACTTCTTGATTAAATTGACGTGGTTCGACCATATAAAACACACTAGCAAATAAAGCAGGTTTAGACATACAAGGAGTTTGAGGGTTATAGTTGTTTTAACCAGCGAAAGGCAAATAAATTGAATAATTATCTCTCCTCTGCCAACAGGGCAGTTAGAAAATGTTTTCAGAACTATGCCACCTTTAAAGGTCGGGCATCTCGAAGTGAATTTTGGTATTTCTGGGTATTTTTCATTGTTGCAAATTACCTAGCTAACGTAATCTCTTCAACTCTTGGCTCACTTGTTTCTCTTGGACTATTACTGCCATATTTGGCAGTTGGGGTGAGAAGAATGCACGATAGAAACCGTTCAGGTTGGTTTGTGCTTGTGCCTTTTTATAACTTGTATCTGGCTGTCACCCTTGGCGATAGTGGACCAAATCGTTTCGGAGCCAATCCAGAAACCTTTTAAACAAGGGCAAATCATCACGGTTTTTGTGTGAAGGGCTCTAGGTCAGGGTAGACCTTTTGTATAGACCTCTGGTATAAATGAACATGGCTTTAAAAGGTTCCTTTATTTATGTATAAGGACAATCGCGAACAATATTCTGATTCCATTTTGGCCAAATCAGAATCACACTTAAATGAATTCTTAAGCGATTTTGATCGCCAACGAGAATTAGAAAAAGCCCAGAAAAAGGCAGCTAAATCAAAATTTAAAAAACTAATGCTTTTATTAACAAAGTATTTTAGCAAATAAGAGAATTCGTCACTTATGTCAAAACTTAACTATATAAATAGATTAATGTTCTCTAAATTTTTTTTTCTTCCAAACTAATAAGAACCTTGGTTAAACTCAAACCTCAAAAACGAATAATAAGTTTTAGCGTTATCTTGTTATTGATTATTCCTACTTCAGCAGCTTTTGGCTCAACTCCAAGTTTACCTGTTGTCACTTCTCTTTCACCTGCTAGTGGAACTGCCAGCGGGGGAACTACTGTAACTATTTCGGGTTCCGGTTTTACCGGTGCAACTGAAGTTTTATTCGGGGGGATTGCTGGCACCAGTTTAGCAATTGTTAATGACACACAACTGACAGTTATAACTCCAGTTCGTGCTGACACAACCAGAACCGTGGGTGCCGTTCCAGTAATAGTTAAAAGTGCTGATGGTGACAGCAACACTGATAAAACTTTCACTTTCAGACCAAACATTACCTATTCGGGAAATGGTGGAATTGTTCAATTAGGAGAATTAGCAAGTCGCTCTCAAAGTAATTCGGTTGTTAGGACTACTGCAACTTCGCCGTATACAACTTCGGGTACTGACTCTCGATCCGGTCAACCTTATTCATTCACAACTACTTTTAACTATGGAAATTCTGGTGCATTTGCATATGAAAGTGATGATCGATCATCCACAAGCGGTACAAGTATCAGCACAACAAGAACCACTGGAACGGCTCAATCTAGAGATAATGTCCTTACACTTTATTCATCTGGCAACTGTGCTACCAATCCAAGTGGATCAGTTTCTCGTAACACTAAAGATGGTCATTCTACATATTGCTCTGTCTTTGGACCGGAAGTTTTTTCTGAAGCTTTCTATGCTACGAGCGCTCAATCTATTTCTTTTGATTGGAAAGCAGCGGGTGGAGGAGATCATTACGAAATTTATGCATTTTTGATTTCACTTTCTGACCTAGCTGACTCAACCTACGCTTCTAGCGATCACACAATTGTTGCTCATAGTGTTGGGGCTACTTCTGATTGGGCAACAGCTTCGGCTTCAATACCTAGTGATGGGTATTACAAATTTAGATTTGTTAACGGAACATTCGACTACTCAGGTGGTCTAGGAATAGGTGCAAATCTTTATGTACAAAATGAAGTGACAGTTGGGTTATCAAATGTCATTTCATTCGATAACCCAGGTGGTCAGATTGGTGCTTCTGGAACATTCAATTTTAACGTTTCTGCTTCAAGTGCCGCCGCAGTAACAATGACCTCTTCAACTTCCTCAGTGTGCGACGTTGCAACTGGATCCTTAAGTGGCGGGCAAACTCCTGTGACCGTTACAAAAAAACAATTGGCACTTGTACTTTAGTTGCAAGCCAAAGCGGTTATGGAGATTATGCCCCGGCTCAAAGTGTTTCTAGGAGTTTCGTAATTGCAGCTACGGCAAGCGCTCCAGATGCCCCAACTTTTACATCTGCAACAGGTGGTACCGGAACTTTAGAATTAGGATTTATCCCTAGTTCAGATGGTGGGGCTGCTATTTCGAACTACGAATACGCACTTGACGGTTCAACTTGGGTAACGCTTAGTCCAGCAGTAACAACTAGCCCGATATCACTAACAGGAATTCCAGCAGGAACATACACTCAAATAAAAATCAGAGCAGTAAATAGTGTTAATTCTGGAACAGAATCAAGCACACGATCTGCAACAGTTACAGCTGTATCAGCTCCAAGTGCTCCAACTTTTACATCTGCCACAGGTGGTATCGGAACTTTAAGTCTTTCTTTCACAGCAGGTGCAGATGGTGGGGCTGCTATTTCGAACTACGAATACGCACTTGACGGTTCAACTTGGGTAACGCTTAGTCCAGCAGTAACAACTAGCCCGATATCACTAACAGGAATTCCAGCAGGAACATACACTCAAATAAAAATCAGAGCAGTAAATAGTGTTAATTCTGGAACAGCATCAAGCACACAATCTGCAACAGTCACAGCAACAAGTTCGGGTACTAGTGGAACTAATACTCCAACACCGACCACGACTCCAATCGCGACACCGAAAACAACACCAACCAGAAGGCCCAATAATTTACTTACTAATCCCTTATCAAATCTTCCAACTCCAACTCCTTCAACCCAAAGTTTTACTCCTGGCACGTCAACTACTCCAAGTCAACTACTCAAGGTTCCCATTTCAAATCTTATTGAACCTTTGAAGCCTGTAATTGTTGATCTATTTAACAGTCCTTCTCCTAACACTTCTGCTGCTGCCGGTGCTGCTACTTTTACTAATGAGAGTGCATTAAATCTTTTACCTAATACTCAAGATAAAAAAGTTGTTGATCTTCCATCATTAGTCTTAATTGATAACAAATTCCAGGAATCAAAAATAGTTATTGTGGAAAACACCATCGCTCAAATCGTAACTTCTTCTGGTGGATTGTTAAATGTGGAAGCTAAAGATGGAAATGATTCAGTTCCTGTGAACAACAGAGGACGAGTACAAATGGTTAGAAACAATGATGTGCAAACAGATGGATCAGGTCTTGCCCCGAATTCAGAATTTGCAGTCTATTTATTCTCAGACCCAATTTTACTTGGAGTGGGAAAAACTAACGCTCAAGGTGAATTCTTTGCCTCTTTCCCAGTTGAAAAAGAATTACCAATAGGAGATCACACCCTGCAAGTAAATGGTCAACTACCCGATGGCAAAACCTCATCTATTTCTATGCCAGTAACTGTTGTTGACACCATCACCACAGCCCAAAACCAAGCAATGCCACAAACCATATTCGTAAAAGACAACCCAATTCAAAATGTCTTGCAAACAATGTATTGGATGCTAGTTGTCTTAGCAGTCATGATCATCTTCCTAGCAGGAGCATTCCGCGAAAGATTCTTCATCCTTCTAAAAAGACGAAAAACAAACAAATAAAAGCGCAATCTAAAAATAGGTATAAAGTGGTTTGTATTTACATAAATATCCAATGTCTACCTAGCAATTAGAAAGAAACTCTAGGAACTACTTATTCCGTAGGGGGAGTTGAGGAAACAAGTTGCTCAACCGAATTCGGAGTGTTACCGATTTACTGACTTAAAATCTAAAACCTCCAAACAATAAAAGTTGGCAAATAAAAACTACTGAATAGTTCGAGTTGGAAATTATCAAATAATTTATAAAATAAGAGGCAATCTACTTTGACTTATTATTTCAATTATGACAGAACGAACCGAAGTCTTAATATTTCACAATAAGTTCAATAAGAAAAGTATTTCAAATATTAAATTTACTTTGATTTAGAATTTATTTTGATAAATTAGTAT
>CALBND010000008.1 GCA_937896305.1 uncultured Actinomycetes bacterium | reverse complement strand
AATGGAAAACCATTTGTAGCTGGAGTTCCAGTTGGTGAAATTGTTAGTGTAAAAAGTACACCTGGTTTATTAACCAAAACAGCTAAAGTAAAACCTTATGTAAAAATTTCAAAATTAGATTTATTAGCAGTTGTTGTAGAGCCTCCAAGAATTGATCCAAGGGATTCTTTGCTTCCTCCGATGCCGATAACTGCTACTCCAATTGCAGAAGTTTCCCCAACTCCATCTCCAAGTGCGAGCTAATGAATTTCTATAGATATGTAGCACTATTCTCAATTCTAATAATTTCTGAAGTGTTTCAAACTACTTTTTTTTCCAGACTTGGGCTTCCTGGATCAACTCCAGATCTAGTAATAGTTGTGGTTGCAGTTTGGGCTCTTATTAAAGGTCCAGCCGTGGGAGCTGTAGCTGGATTTATTGCAGGATTTTTAATTGATGTTGTGCCACCTGGAAATCACTTAATGGGTATTTCATCAATTTCCTTAGGTATCATTGGCTATTTAATTGGTTTGGTGGCAGTGGGGCAAGGCCGATCTTTTTTTAGACCCTTAATTATTTCTAGTGTGTGGTAGCAACGACTTTTTTCCTAGTTAGAACAATTTGGGCAGTCATTGGGGGAAGTGATCTAGAGTTAAATGCATTTTCCATAAATTTTTTAACCCAAGGACTATATGCTGCAGTTTTAACAATATTTGTTTATCCCGGCATTGCTTTCTTGGATCGAAAATTAGGCCCAGTATCTAGAGCTGATGAATTAAGGTCGAAGTTTTAATGAATGATTACACCTACTCCAGATTAGTAATAATTCGTGTAATACTTTTATCTTTAATGTTGACATTGGTCGGTAGACTTTTTTATTTACAAATCGGATCTGGTGACGAGTTTGTAAAGGCTTCGCAAAAAAATGCCTTTAGAAATGTTTATACTCAGCCGGCTAGAGGATTAATTTTAGATCAGTTGGGACGACCACTTGTTGCAAATAAATCAACAATGGTGATTAGTGTTAATGGAGTTGTCTTAAGTAATTTAGATGATAAAGGGGCAAGTGTAATTACTAGACTTTCTCAAACTCTCGATATTTTAGAATCTGATATCAGAGATCGACTAACCCCTTGTGGTTCAAAGGGTGCAAAGAAACCACCAATTTGTTGGTCTGGTTCTCTGTACCAGCCAGTGCCAATTGCTCAAGAAGTTTCAGAAAGTAAAGCCGTACAAATTATGGAACAAAGAACTTTATTTCCAGGGGTATCAGCAGATTTAAGTGCGGTTAGGCAAATCCCTAGACCATTTGATGTAAATATGGCACACATAATTGGATATGTCGGACCAGTAACCGATAAAGAAATTCAAAATCAGAAACAAGCTGGTATTTCATCTGAAGATATTCTACTTCAAAATAACGATTCAATTGGAAGATCTGGCGTCGAAAGATTTTATGATACTTGGTTACGCGGAAAACCTGGAGTGGAAGTTTTAGCTGTTGACAAATCCTCAAATATAAAAGGATTAGTAAGCGAAGTTGAACCGGATCCTGGAAAATATGTTGTTTTAAACATTGATGCAAAATTACAATCATTTGTCGAACAGCAGTTGTATGAAGCCATACTACGAGCTCGATCAAAAAACTTTAAAGGTGAATCTGGTGCAGCAGTAGTACTTGATGTCACAAATGGTCATGTTTTAGCAATAGCAACATTGCCGTCTTATGACCCAAGGGTTTGGTTAGGGGGAATCTCGCAAGAGCAATTTACTGCTTTGTCAGATCCAAATAACGGAATTCCACTTATCAGCAGAGCAACGCAAGGTCTATTTGCCCCTGCTTCAACATTTAAAATTGTTACCAGCTCGGCAGCTTTGGAGAATGGTTATAAAACTAATGGCATATATCAATGTCCTCCCAATTTGAAAATTGGTAATAGAACTTTTAGAAACTATGAATCACTTGGATTCGGTGCAATCTCACTACAAAGAGCAATTGAAGTTTCGTGTGACACAGTTTTTTATGAAATTGCAAACACCTTATGGCTTCGAGATGGTGGGTTAACTCCTGTTGAAAATCCAAAAGATGCTGTAGAGAAAATGTCATTTTCATTTGGTCTAGGTTCAAAAAGTGGAATAGATTTACCAGAAGATGTTAAAGGGCGAGTGGCTGGAAGAATTTTCAAGCAAGAATTTTGGGATAAAAATCATAAAATCTGGTGTCAACGAGCTGAGAGCGGTTATCCAGAAGTTGCGGAAAAAGATCCTGAGAGGGCAAGGCTATTACAAAAATTTGCAATAGAAAATTGTTCAGAAGGTATGAAATTTAGAGCAGGAGATGCTGTTAATAATTCCATTGGGCAAGGTGACACAGTTGTTACTCCTTTACAGATGGCGATAGCTTATGCCGCAATAGCAAATGGTGGCACAGTTTATGAGCCAAGAGTTGTGAAAGCGATTATGAATCCTGATGGTTCTTTGGTTGAAAGAATAAAACCGGTTGTAAAAAGCACAATTCCAGTATCCCCAGAAAATCTTAAATATATTCAGAAATCTTTAGAATCAACAACAATTAACGGAACAGGAGCTTCACCTTTTTATGGATTTCCGTTATCAAAAATTCCTGTAGCAACAAAAACTGGAACTGGTGAGGTTTTAGGTAAACAGTCAACTTCTTGGTTTGCAAGCTATGCTCCAGCTAATAATCCTAAGTATGTAATTGTGATGATGGTTGCTCAAGGTGGAACTGGATCTGGAACATCTGGACCAAGTGTTAGAAGAATTTATGAGGAAATATTTGGTATTCGCGGAGGGGTAATTGATCCGGCAACAAGTATTTTAAAGGGGGGAAGTCCAGTAAACTCACTTCCAGGAATTAGAAAAGACGGGCTACCAAATTATCCTGAGGTGGATGATTTATTAACCCAAACTGCTTCACCAAGTCCATCTCCCACAGAAGGTAATTCATGACAACTCAAAGAATGGACAATTCATATAACAGAGGTAGACGTGTTCAAGATTCATTTTTTATTGGATACGACTGGATTTTAGTAGGAAGTGGTTTTCTACTTTCAAGTATTGGTGCTGCCTTAGTTTATTCAGCTTCTAAGCAAAAACTTTTTGATGCAGGAATTAGCACTGACTACTATTTACAAAGGCATTTATTTAACATAATTGTAGGCGTAGTTTTAGCGTTAATTGTTTCAAGATTTTCATTCAGAATTGCTAGAGCCTATGCCATCATAATTTATGGTGTTGCAGTTTTTGGGTTAATGGTTGTACTCATACCTGGAGTTGGAAAATCTCAAGGCGGAGCCCAAGCTTGGTTGGCCTTACCAGGTGGGTTTACTTTCCAGCCAAGCGAATTTACCAAGGTTGCCTTAATAACACTGTTAGCGATGGTTCTAGCAGAAAAAAGAGATCAAGAACTCATACCACACGATAAAGATGTTTTTTTTGGTTTAGCTTTAGCAGGTATTCCTGCATTACTAGTTTTGTTACAAAATGATTTTGGAACAGTGATGATTATTGGTGCCACACTTTTAACTGTTTTAGTGGTTTCTGGAACCAAAATGAGATGGGTTATCGGCTCAATTAGCACTGTAATTTTAGCTGGTTATATTGCTTCAAAGTTGAACTTTGTGAAAGATTATCAACTTAAAAGATTAGCAACTTTTTTTGATCCAAATCTTGATCCATTAGGTTCTGGCTATAACTCGCTACAGGCAAGAATTGCTATAGGTTCTGGGGGCTGGTTTGGCAAAGGATATTTAAACGGACCTCAAACACAAGGAAAATATGTTCCTGCACAAAGAACAGATTTTATTTTCACGGTTTCTGGTGAAGAGTTCGGATTCCTCGGATCAATAATCATTATTTTATTGTTTTCAATCATGCTCTATCGATTAACTAAAATTGCATTAAATGCCCCCGATAAATTTGGCAGATTAACTGCTGCCGGAGTTGCTGGCTGGTTTGCTATCCAAACTTTTGAAAATATCGGAATGAATTTGGGGATTATGCCTGTTACCGGTGTGCCATTGCCTTTTGTTTCCTATGGGGGATCTTCCATGTTTGTCTCCTGGATGGCCCTTGGCCTAGCTGTGGCAATAGGTCGAGAAATTGACGATCGAATAACGCCAAGTAATCGCTAATTTTGACTAATTAGCCCACAATTAAGCCTTTGGGCCACTTAAACAGTTGTGCCTTGGGCTTAGGAGTTAGATGGCTAT
>CALBND010000007.1 GCA_937896305.1 uncultured Actinomycetes bacterium | reverse complement strand
TTATCTACTCCACCTTCAAGTAACACTCGCCAATTTTTTGTTAACCAAGCTTCAGCTTCATTGCGATTAGAAAATTCTTCAATCACTGCTTCGCCTGGAAGATCACTAACTGGTTTGCCGTCTTTATCTAAATAAACCCAAGTAAAAGCCATCAGATAAACCTGCCTAACTTATTTTTACCAAGCCTGCCTGGGTGGCGACTTGTTTGTTAGTTAATAGTTTCACGACTTGCCCCCAGCAGGCTATTGACTAGGGGGTAGTCTTCGTGGTCTAGTTCCAAATAGCAAGAAAACTATTGCTTGTACAAGGGGAAGCCGGTCAAAGTCCGGCACTGTCCCGCAACCGTAGGTCGAGTTAGTTAAGAAATTTAGCTAACTCGATAAGTCGGATTACCTAACAAGTGATTAGTCGACCAACGCACCGTCGAGGAAAACGGGGCAGGCCGGATTGTTTTTCTAAATCCACCTCCCCTTTGTATCTTTTGATGCAAGGGGTTTTGTTTTTAGATTTATGTTCTTTAGCCTCGCTCATTTCGTAAATCCACGGGCACTACTAAGGAGAAACGAATGAAACAACACAAAAGAAATATTGCAATAATTTTTATTGCAAGCATCTTAAGTTCAATATTTTCTATAACCTCAGCAAACGCTGCTGATTATCGTTATTGGACTTTTTGGGTAACAACTAATGATCAATGGTCATTTGCAAACGAAGGTGCTGGAACATTAATAGCAACTGACCAATTAGTAACTGGTTGGAAATTTGCTGTCACTGGTGTTGATAATGGATTGCCTCCGGTAACCAGTGCATCTTTTGCAGAACTGTGCCCAGACACCTCAGAACAAGCAGGGGTAATAAGAGTTGCTGTTGTTGTTGATTTTAATGATTCAACAATTGCACCCGATGGTGAAACTCCGCCAAGTGAAACCAAAATTTCTTGCATCAGCTTAAAAGAAGGCCTAAGTGCTGCCGATGCTTTAAATGAATCTGGATTAGAAATCAGAGCAAACGACGGATTTGTTTGCGGAATTAATGGTTACCCTAAGGAAGAGTGTGGAATTGAAGTTGCTGCGCCAACCGAAATTGCCACCACTCAAGAAACTCCAGTTGCCGCAGAAGAAACAGTAACTGAATCTAGTAATAACACAACAATTATTGGACTTGGTGTTATTGCCATAGTTGCAGCATTAGTTGCTTCCAGGATGCGCAAGAAAAAATAAATTCGTTGAAAAAAATACACACTCTTATGCCACCTACTCAAGGTAGGTGGCATAAGCCAATTGCGCTAAGTGAACAAAGATTTTTGCATTCAGGTGCTTGGTGGCTTTGGGCAATATTTTTAGCAGTTATGGCAGCAGGGACAACTAATCCATTCCTATTACTTTCAATAATTGCTGTAGTTCTCCTAGTTGTGCGCTATCGAAAAAGTGATGCCCCTTGGTCTAGATCTATAAAAGGCTATTTAATTGCAGCAATCCTAGTTGTCTTTATTCGTATGATCTTAGTTTTTATAACACCAGATATTTTTGGGGACACAACATTAATCGTGCTTCCAGAAATTAAACTTCCAGTTTTTTTTGCAGGAGTTAAACTTGGAGGAGCCTTAAAAGCAAATACTTTGCTCTACGCTTTCGAAGAAGGTTTAAGACTTGCCACAATCTTGATTTGTATTGGCGCTGCACAATCTCTTGCTTCACCATCTCGTTTACTTAAATCAATTCCAGCTGCACTTTATGAAGTTGGTTTAGCAATAGTGGTTGCATTAACTTTTGCCCCTCAATTGGCACAAGATGCCAAAAGAGTTAGAGATGCTCAATATTTGCGGGGTAGAAAAATTAAAGGAATAAAAGCACTTACTAAAACTATTATCCCAGTTCTAGAAGGTGCAATGGAAAGAGCAATGCAACTAGCTGCAGCAATGGATTCTAGGGGTTATGGCAGACGAATTCATCAATCAAGAGCTCAAAGAAATTTAACTAATGCGTTAATACTTGGTGGTTTATTGGGAATACTTTTTGGATTATTTGGATTACTAGGTATCTTTAGTCAATCTAGAATAAGTTCTATTACTTTAATCATTGGAATTACAGTTTCAATTATTGCCTTATGGGTGGCTGGAAATAATGCCTCAAGATCAACTTATCGACCAGATACTTGGCGTTACCCAGAATTTTTAGTAATTTCTAGTTCTTTAGTAGGTCTGCTTATTTTTAAATCCAGTGATTCTACGGTTTTAAATCCACCTACCAGTCCCCTTGCTGTTCCTGCTTTAAGTTGGTTAACACTTTTAGGAGTTTGGTTTGGAATTTCTGCGATTATCCTTTCACCTAAACCGCCAAGTCATCACAAGAAAATTACTGAAATTTCTAATTATAAAAACTATGTATCAAGAAAAAGTGCTGCATGATTAGATTTGAAAACGTTTCCTTCTCCTATAGCGACTCAAACTATCCAGTATTAGAAAATGTCAATCTAATAATTCCAGCTGGCGAATTAGCCTTAGTAGTTGGTAAAACTGGTTCAGGTAAATCAACACTTTTAGGTTTAATAAATGGTTTAGTTCCAAATTTTACTGGTGGAAAATTAACTGGTGAGGTAAGTGTTGACCAACGTTCAATCAGAGATTTTCCACCAAGAGATTTTGCTGATCTAGTTGGTGTTGTCAAACAAGATCCCCGCACCTCTTTTGTAACAGATGTAGTTGAAGATGAATTGGCCTATGGAATGGAACAATTAGGTGTCGGTCCTGCAACTATGCGACGAAGAGTTGAAGAAGTTTTAGATTTACTAGGTTTAGCGGATATAAGAAATAGAGCATTGTCAACTTTATCTGGTGGACAGCGTCAAAGAGTTGCGATTGCATCTGTCTTAACTACAAATCCAAAAGTTCTAGTTTTAGATGAACCAACAAGTGCTCTTGATCCAAGTGCTGCTGAAGAAGTATTAGCTGCAATACATCGATTAGTTCATGATTTGGGTTTAACGGTGGTTTTAGCAGAGCATCGTCTAGAAAGAGTTGTGCAATACGCCGATCGCGTAATTGTGGTTGACAAGGATGCAGAAGTTTTCGCCGATCGCCCAGCAAATGTTTTCGCTACATCCTTAATTGCTCCCCCTGTTGTGGAGCTGGGACGAACTGCGGGCTGGACTCCTCTGCCCTTAACAGTCAGGGATGCAAGAAAATTTGCCGAGGAACTAAAAGTTCGCTTAGAAAAATCTAAACCTAAATCAAGAACTAATATTCCCACAAAAGAAATGGTGCTGATTAATAAACTTAATTTCAACTATGGAACCTTACGGGCATTACGTAACATTGATTTGAACATCAATGACGGTGAAATTGTTGCACTTATGGGCAGAAACGGATCTGGTAAATCCACACTTTTGTCACAATTAGTTGGTTTATTAAAACCTACATCAGGCGAGTTACTTATTGATGGCAAAATTCCACATCAATTAAGTGGAAAAGATTTAATTAATAGCGTAGGACTTGTGCCTCAAGAACCAACAGATCTTTTAATTTCAGATTCTGTTTCAAAAGAATGCCTCGCAAGTGATAATGATGCCGATGCGTTACCCGGTACCACTTTACAAATTTTTGAGCAATTAACAAATGAAGTTGACGAAAACATGCATCCTCGCGACCTTTCGGAAGGTGAAAAACTGTCACTTGCCCTAGCTATAGTTTTAGCAGCCAAACCTCCGCTAATTTTACTTGATGAACCTACAAGAGGTTTAGATTACGCAGCTAAAAAAGTTTTAGTTAATAATTTACAAAAACTTAGCAGAAAAAATCACACTATAATTCTAGCAACCCACGATGTTGAATTAGCAGCCGAAGTAGCAACCAGAGTTATTTTGCTAGCGGAAGGCGAAATAGTTACAGATGGTCCAGTAAGTGAAGTGCTATCAAGTTCACCGATGTTTTCACCTCAAGTTTCAAAGGTCTTATCTCCATCTCATTGGCTAACAGTAGCCGACGTGGCTTTAGCTTTAGAAGAATTAAATTGAAAAGTATTTTAAAAATTACCTCTTTTTCGTCTATCTCTATGATTGTCACTACTGTTATTGGTGTTGTGGCTTTTATTTGGCCATTTTTATTAAATTCAAAATCAGTTTTTGCTAGTAATTCAGATAATGCATCTTTATTACTTCTAGTAATTGTTCCTTTAGTTTTAATGGTTGCTCTAGCAGATGTAATGCAAGGTGGCGCTAATTCCAGAACCTTAGCAATTTTAGGAGTGTTTACTGCTGTTGTTGCAGCAGTAAGACCACTGGGTGGACACGTTGCTGGTTTAGAACCAGTTTGGGCAATCATCATTATTGGCGGTAGAGCACTTGGTCCAAGTTTTGGTTTTGTCTTAGGTTCAATTGGAATTTTGGGATCAGCAATTATCACAGGTGGAGTTGGACCTTGGCTACCTTTTCAAATGTTGGTAGCGGCCTGGGTTGGTGCTGGTGCGGGATTATTACCAAAACTAAAAGGAAACAAAGAAATAGTTTTATTAGCAAGTTATGGTTTCATTGCTGGATTCGTGGCCGGAATGCTTTTGAATTTATGGTTTTGGCCTTTTGCCAA
>CALBND010000006.1 GCA_937896305.1 uncultured Actinomycetes bacterium | reverse complement strand
TTTGAAACAATGCACCTTGAAGGAAAATGGCTTGGTGATAACAAACAATTTGGTATGGGTGGGGCAATTTTATTAGGAGATTTATTACTCTCCTGGGCTGATGAACTATTAATGAATTCAGGAATAGAAATAAATTCATTAATGCGTGGTAAAAAAATCTATGACATTATGCGCACAGAATTAATGGCTGGTCAATATTTAGATATTTTTGAACAAGCCAGAGGTGGCGGGTCAATCGAAAATGCTTTAAATGTTATTCAATACAAATCTGCAAAATACACAATAGAAAGACCACTTAATTTAGGTGCTGCCCTAGCTAATCCTGATCAGAATCTATTAACCCAATATTCTAATTTTGGACTTCCTTTGGGTAAAGCTTTTCAATTAAGAGACGATGTTTTAGGTGTCTTTGGAGATCCTTCTGAAACTGGTAAACCAGCAGGAGATGATTTAAGAGAAGGTAAAAGAACAGTATTAATCGAATTAACTTTCCAAAATAGTTCCAGTTCCCAAAAAGACCAATTGGCCAAATTATTTGGCACATCCCTTAATGATGCAGAAATTTCAACATTACGAGAGATCGTGACTCAAACCGGAGCCCTGGCAAAAGTAGAAGAGCTAATTTCTTCATATCTTGATGAATCAACGAAGGCTTTAGCTGTGGCAAATATCACCCCTGAGGCAAAGACTGCCCTTTCCGAGTTGTCACTTGCGGCAACATCCAGGAGAGTATGACTATGAGTTATTCACCCCTTCGCCTAATTCCAGGTCGCATGCGAACCGTCACTGGTCCAACCGATCATGTCGTCATAGTTGGTGCCGGATTAGCCGGATTATCGGCAGCACTTCGACTTGCTGGCAAAGGTAGAAAAGTGACAGTTATCGAAAGAGAATCTGTACCAGGTGGACGAAACGGTTTGCTAGTTGATGGTGAATACAACTTTGATACTGGTCCATCAGTATTAACAATGCCAGATTTAATTGCAGATGCATTTGACTGTGTTGGTGAAAATATGAGTGATTGGTTAGAACTACAACCAGTCAATCCACTTTATCGAGCTTATTATCATGATGGAAGTAAATTAGATGTTCATGCAAATCCTGCAAGAATGGCGCAAGAAATTGAAGAAGTAATTGGAGCTAACGAAGCTCAAGGTTATTTAAAGTATGTAGATTTTGTTTCAAAGCTTTATAAATATGAAATGAAAGATTTTATAGATAAAAATATTGATTCACCTTTTGATCTCTTAACACCCAACTTAGCTAAATTAGTAGCCCTTGGTGGCTTTAGAAAGTTGGCTCCTAAAGCGCAACAGTACTTAAAAGATTTTAGAACTGAAAGAGTTTACTCTTTTCAAGCAATGTATGCCGGATTATCACCATATGATGCTTTAGCAATTTATGGAGTTATTGCCTATATGGATTCAGTTGCAGGTGTTTTCTTTCCTAAAGGAGGCATGCATGCAGTTCCAAGAGCATTAGCTGCAGCAGCAACTAAGCATGGAGTTGAATTTAGATACAACACTGAAGTTGTCAAAGTTGAAAAATCTGGAAATCGAGCAACTGCGGTGATAACAAAAAATGGTGAACGTATTGCTGCTGATGCTGTTGTGCTCAATCCAGATTTACCAGTTGCTTACAAAGATTTATTAGGCCATGTGCCTTGGAGTGTAAAAAGACTTAAATACTCCCCTTCTGCAGTTGTGTTATTGGCGGGAAGTAAAAAGAAATATGAAAATATTGCGCATCATAATATTCATTTCGGTAAAGACTGGAAAGGCGTCTTTGATGATTTGATTGAGAAAAAGCAATTCATGCAAGACCCAAGTCTCTTAGTGACAAATAGCACTCAATCAGATCCTGGACTGGCTCCTAAAGGAAAAGAAATTTATTATGTTCTATTTCCTACCCCTAACAC
>CALBND010000005.1 GCA_937896305.1 uncultured Actinomycetes bacterium | reverse complement strand
TAGGGTATATGAAAGCCTATTTGTTCCAATGGCTAAGTGGAGCATGCTTTTGACTGGGAACTATCGCTGTATATTACCTCAAGGAGAAAAATCGATTAGCGATGCCGTTTTAAGTGACATCAACACTTCAAAAGAAATTTACAGCTGGGTTGATGCTCTATCTAGAAAACTTGGCGCCAACCAAGAGGATCAAGTGCCATTTGAAAAATATGCCCACGCCGCAAAAAATCTTCTAAAGCCATCATCTGGTGCCCGAGCTATCGCTTCTGGTGCAAAACAAATCGAACGGGTTGATCAACTAGTAAAACTGATTGGTCAAGAACTAGGAATAGAAAATAACTTAGTAGAGGCAGTTGTGGAGGTAGTTGATGCACGCCTTCGAATGAACAATAGAACACAGCACGAGCGCAACTTCATACCATTAGAAATTCAAAACCAAATGAGTGCCTAGTATTTAAATTAGAGGGCTGATCAGTTCAGTTGGAAAGTTTATCGCAGGTCGTGCGGCACCAAGTCGTCCTTCAAGCTTTTCATTTGGCAACCAACTAGATAGCTTCTTACGTAGCAAAAGTAGTTTGGCAAAATCAACATTAGTGCTGAACCCCATGCTTTCCAATAAGTAAGCGCAATCTTCGGTGGCGATATTTCCAGATGCCCCGGGAGCGAAAGGGCACCCCCCCAATCCGCCTAGTGCAGAATCAAAGCGACGAACGCCTTCATCAATTGCTGCAACGACGTTTGCCAACCCCATCCCCCTTGTATCATGAAAATGTGCCGCGACATGCCGCTTGCCAATGATAGAATTCAACATACTGAATAAGTGTTTAACTTGCATCGGGTTCGCGTAACCAACCGTATCCGCCAGAATAATTTCACTAGCTCCAGCAGCTAACATTTTACCAGCTAGATCAATCACTCTCCTCTCAGACACATCGCCTTGAATAGAACAACCAAAAGAAGTGGCAATAGCTCCAGCTATTTCAACATTATATTTTTTCTCTTTAACTAGATTTAGTATATCAAAGAACATTGCAAGGGAATCGTCAGTGCTACATTTCACGTTTGATTTATTATGCATCTCAGAGGCAGAAAGAACAAAAGTGACTTTCTTTGTGCCACACTCAAGGGCTCGAATCGCTCCTTTAACATTGAGGACCAAGGCGGAAGCTCTCAAATTAGGCAGATTATTAGAGGCTACCATTAACTCTTCAGCATCAGAAAATTGTGGTAAAAGTTTTTGAGGCACAAATGAT
>CALBND010000004.1 GCA_937896305.1 uncultured Actinomycetes bacterium | reverse complement strand
CCCACGAAAAAGATATCGCTCCAGTTATCGAATCAATAATGTCAAAAGCTCCCCGCAGAGTTATTGTGGCAAGTTTTGCCTCACACATACATCGCGTACAACAAATTATTGATGCGGCTTATCTGAATAAAAGAAAAGTAGCTTTTGTTGGTCGATCAATGGTAAGAAATATGGGTGTTGCCAGAGACTTAGGTTATTTAAAAATTCCTAATAATGCCACCATCAGTATTGATGAAATAGATAGTTATGGCGATGATCAAATTGTATTAATCACCACAGGCTCTCAAGGTGAACCAATGGCAGCCCTATCTCGCATGGCAGGACTAGATCACAAAATAAGAATTGGTGAAGGCGACACCATCATTCTTGCCTCATCTTTAATTCCAGGCAATGAAAATTCAGTTAATCGGGTAATTAACGGATTAACCAAACAAGGTGCCAACGTTATTCATTCTGGAAATGCCAAAGTTCACGTTTCAGGCCACTCTGCTAGTGGTGAATTACTTTATTTTTATAATCTGTTAAAACCAAGAAATGTGATGCCAGTTCATGGTGAGCCACGACATTTAAGTGCTAATGCAGCATTAGCTATAAAAACTGGTGTTAAAAAAGAAAATGTTGTGGTAACAGCTGATGGGGTAGTTGTTGATTTGCATAACCGAAAAGCCAAAATTGTGGGTGCGGTTGCTTGCGGATTTGTTTTTGTTGATGGATCAAGTGTTGGTGGGGTGGCCGAAGATTCTTTGAAAGATCGACGAATCTTGGGTGAGGAAGGTTTCATTTCAGTAGTTGTGGTGGTTGATTCTGTTGAAAAGAAAGTCGTAACTGGACCAGAGATTCATGCCCGAGGATTTGCAGAAAATGATGCCGTATTTGATGATGTATTACCAATTATTAAGAGTAATTTAGAAGAAGCAATGCGAGCTAACGTATACGATATTAACCAGTTACAAAAAGTTGTTAGAAGAACTACCGGTAAATGGGTGAGTGATCAACACCGCAGAAGGCCAATGATTGTTCCAGTCGTAGTAGAAGCATAAATAAGGAGAAAAAATGAGTGAAAAAGTAAAAATAACAGTTAAACCAAATGGTTCAATTAGAGTTGATGGTGACTTTGAGTTGAACTACACCAAAGCAGGAGAGACCGATGTTACGACAGAAAACGTAGCAGCAGACGGTAGATCTTTGTGTCGATGTGGGGCTTCTGCAAATAAGCCATTTTGCGATGGTTCTCATAGAAGTATCGGTTTTGAAGGTTAATTAGTTTTTTTTGAGTCAGAAGTGACGACACGCACTAAAAGTCACTTCTGATACGCAAGTTTCAGGTGTTTCTCAAGGGTAATCTTGATTTATGGCTACTAGCACGCCGGCACGTTCGCGTGCCCGCAATCAAAAATCCTACCGCAAATCTCGCG
>CALBND010000003.1 GCA_937896305.1 uncultured Actinomycetes bacterium | reverse complement strand
AAATTCCATCTCCTGTTGCTGGTGTAATTTTAGAAATTAAAGCTGAACAAGATGCTGTGGTATTAGTTGGTGGAGTTCTAGCTATCGTTGGTGAATCAAATTCCAGTACACCTGCTGCACCTGCACCAGTTGTTGCTGCTCCAGTTGTTGAAACACCAAAACCTGCAGCACCTGTTGCCGCAACCCCCACACCAGTTGCACCTGTGGCAACAGCCACAAGTGGTTCAACTGTGAATGTAATTTTACCTCAATTAGGTGAATCGGTTTCTGAAGGAACTATTACTCGTTGGTTAAAAAATGTGGGCGATGCAGTTGCAATTGATGAAGCAATTGTTGAAATATCAACAGATAAAGTTGATACCGAAATTCCTTCCCCGGTTGCCGGATTCGTTTCAGAAATTAAAGTTGCACAAGATGAAGTTGCCTTAGTTGGTGCAGTAATTGCAACCATTTCAACTTCTAACTCAGCTCCAACAATTACTCCAGCACCTGTTGCCCCAACTCCTGTTGTCACAACACCAGCACCTGTTGCTACTCCAAGTGCACCTGCGCCAAGTGTTTTTGCCACACCTGCAAGTAACAATTCCAGCGATGCTTACGTAACTCCATTAGTTAGACAACTTGCTCGTGAAAAAGGTGTTGATCTTTCAACAATTTCTGGAACAGGTATTGGTGGAAGAATTAGAAAACAAGACGTGATGGCTTTTAGTTCTGGAACAAGTGTGGCAAATACCTTTGCTGACCCAGTTGCAAAAGTTCAACCTGCACCAACTCCTGCAGCTCCAGTTGCCTCAAGCCCTGCACCGGCAAAACCTGCACAAAGTGCCCCTGCCCAAACTAGTGAACTTCGTGGTCGCGTGGAGCAAACATCCAGATTAAGAAGAGTTATTGCTGAAAGAATGGTTGAATCACTTCACATCTCTGCACAATTAACGAGTGTGGTTGAAGTAGATGTAACAAAAATTGCTGCTTTAAGAAATAAAGTAAAAAATGATTTTGCTGCTAGAGAAGGCGTAAAACTTTCTTTCCTTCCATTTTTTGCCAAAGCAACTATCGAAACTTTGAAACAATATCCTGTTTTGAATGCCACGATTTCTGCTGATGCCACACAAGCCACCTATCACGATGCAGAGCATTTAGCTGTAGCTGTTGATACCGAAAGAGGACTACTTGTTCCAGTTATTAGAGATGCTGGAGATCTTTCGATTGCCGGCTTAGCCAGAAAAATTCAAGATGTAGCACTTCGAACCAGAGACAACAAAGTAACTCCAGATGAATTAAGTGGAGGTACTTTCACTTTGACTAACACTGGCAGTCGTGGAGCTTTATTTGATACCCCAATTATTAATCAACCACAAGTAGGAATTCTTGGAACTGGTGCGGTTGTGAAAAGACCAATTGTTGTCACCGGTGAAGATGGTTCTGATCAAATTGCGATTCGCCAAATGGTTTATCTAGCTTTGACTTATGATCACCGATTAGTAGATGGTGCTGATGCAGCAAGATTCTTATCAGCTATGAAGTTGAGATTAGAAGAAGCTAATTTTGAAGCTGAACTTGGTTTAAATTAACTTCTAATGAAAATCGTAGTATCGGGTAGTTCAGGTTTGATTGGCTCTGCCTTTGTAAGAGAAGCTTTAAAAAATAATCACGAAGTTATTAAACTAGTAAGACGCGCACCACAATCCCCGGATGAGTCCCAATGGGATCCGATTAAAGGCACTATGGATGCTTCAGTTTTACAAAAAACTGGTGCTGTAGTGCATTTAGCAGCAGCCGGTGTGGGAGATCATCGTTGGACTAAAAAATATAAAAAAGAAATCTTAGATAGCCGAGTCAAGTCAACTCAAACTCTGGCCAATGCCATCACAAGTATTAATAATCCCCCTTCAGTTTTTGTTTCAGCTTCAGCCATGGGATTTTATGGTGACACCGGAGATCAAGCAGTTGATGAAAACACAGGTTTAGGTGAAGGATTTTTAGCAGATGTAGTTTTTAATTGGGAATATGCTGCACAAAAAGTGCGGGATAACGGGATAAGAGTTGTTCATCCCCGTTCTGGTTTGGTTATGAGTAAACGTGGTGGACTTTTGAAGAAACTTATTCCCTTTTTCAAATTAGGTATTGGTGGCCAATTAGGTAACGGAAAACAATACATGTCTTATATCTCACTAGAAGATGAAGTTAGAGCTTTATTCCATTTGATTGACGATGTCAGGCTAACTAACGGAGTCAACTTAACTACCCCTAACCCTGTTACAAATAAAGAATTCACAAAAGCTTTTGCAAGTGTTTTGAACAGACCAGCACTTATGAGAGTTCCAGCCATAGCCTTAAAAATTGCATTTGGAGAATTTTCAATCGAAGCTCTTGGTTCAAATAGGGTGCTTCCCTCTAAATTAAGTGCCTCAGGATTTGTCTTCAATAATCCAGACATTTTAAAGACTTTGATTTCTGCAATTAAATATTAATGACAATAAAAACTAGTGTTGCAATAATTGGTGCTGGCTTAGCTGGTTTAGCTTGCGCCAGAGAATTGCAAAAAAATAAAATAGACTTTCAGATAATTGAAAAATCTGATTCTGTGGGCGGTCGGATAAAGACAGATGTCATTGATGGTTTCACCCTAGATCGTGGATTTCAACTTTATAACCCCTCATACTCTGAAGGTATGAAATTACTGAATTATGAGGAATTGGATTTACAAAAATTTACTCGTGGTATAGCCATTAGAGATGGAAAAAGATTAAGACTTATTGAAGATCCCAAATCAAATTTCTCTTCTATATTTAAAACTATAAAAGATTTTCCAGGAAATCCAATTAGTCATTTGGCTTTATTAAAATATTTCCTTACCTACCTAATTCAATCTGATGCTCAAATAGCAATTAGCAAAGATATTTCTGCAAAGCAAGCACTAAATGATGCTGGAGTCAAAAACTCTTTATATGAGGAACTATTTCGTCCGTTTCTAGCAGGAGTGTTTCTGGAATCAGAATTAGTAACCTCAAGAAAGTTTATGGATATAGTAATCAAGACTTTTTTTAAAGGAACCCCAAGTGTTCCAAGTGCAGGCATGCAACAAATACCTTTGCAGATTGCAAGTCAAATTGATAAAGAAAACTTTCATTTTAACTCAGAAGTTTTGAAAATTGAAAACAATACAATCTACACGGATACACAAGTTTTTGAAGCGAAAAAAGTCGTTATTGCCACTGATTATTCGATTACTAAAAAATGGATAGATTTACCAATTAAGAAAGAGAACTCTGTTACTACTTGGTACTTTGAAGGCAACAAGGAAATTGCGACTGTTGCAAAAAGTAAACCAATTCTTTTTGTTGATGCTACTAATTCTGGACCATTAGTAAATGCGGTAGTAATTTCAAATGCAGCGAAATCTTATGCGCCTGAGGGAAAAGTATTAGTATCTACTTCAGCCATTGAAGATAAAACTAAAACCAGTGTTTCTGACGTTCTTAAGCATCTTTCTTTTCTTTATGGGATAAACACTGAATCATTTAAACTAATAAATAAATATGAAATTACAAACGCTCTACCCCAGATGCTTGCACCGTTTACCACTAGCAATTCAAATCAACTCAGTGAAAATTTGTTTGTTGCAGGTGACCATCGTGCCACTTCATCTATCCAAGGAGCATTGTTAAGTGGTCGCAATACGGCAACAGTTGTTAAGGTAAGTTTAGACGCGTGAATAAATACATAGTTGCAACTTCTGGTGGATTTGTGGCCACAAAACGTTGGGGTGTTATGCAACCTGGAGCCACATTCAAAAAATCTTTGGAATTAACAAAAAAAGATCGACCAAAAGTTTGTTTCATTATGACTGCAACTGGTGATGACGCTTCATACATAACCCGTTCATATGAAGCTATGAAGGATCTAAATGTTGACGTAACACACTTAGCTCTATTTCCTCAACCAAATGCAGATATCGAAGAGCGAATTCTGTCTAGTGATTTAATTTGGGTAGGTGGCGGATCAGTTGCTAACCTTTTGGCAGTTTGGAAATTACACAAAGTCGACCAGGTTTTAAAAAATGCTTGGGAACAAGGAACTGTTTTATCAGGAGTAAGTGCTGGTTCTATTTGTTGGTTTAAGGGCGGAACTACTGATTCATTTGGTCCAGAATTAAAACCAGTAAATAACGCTTTAGCCTTCTTGCCATACGCAAATGGAGTTCATTACGATTCCGAGGAACAAAGACCACCATTGCTTCACTCTTTGGTCAGTGATCAAACATTTGAAATAGCTTATGCTTCAGATGATCACACAGGAATTGTTTTTGAAAATGAAAATCCTATTGAAATCCTAAGCGATGTAACTGATAAAGCTGATAAAAATCCAGCTTGTTACCGCATTGAAAAAAATAACGGCGAGGTGGTTGAGACCCGTCTCGCCGTTGGAATTATTTAGTTTTTACCGCTTTTTGCTAACTTGCTTGGCCACCAAACTTTTTTACCTATTTGCAGCGTTAAAGATGGAACCAAGAGTGATCGAACCACGATGGTATCTAATAAAACACCAAATGCGACTGCGAAACCTAATTCAGCTAAGAACACAAGTGGCAGAACTCCAAGTACTGCAAAAGTAGCAGCTAACACTACCCCTGCTGAAGTAATAACTCCACCAGTAACCGTTAATGCTTTCAATGTTCCCGCTTTAGTCCCAAGTTTTTTACTTTCTTCTCTAACTCTTGTCATTAAGAAGATGTTGTAATCAATACCAAGTGCCACTAGGAATACAAACGCAAAAAGTGGGAATGAGGTATCTGCACCAGGAAAGCCAAATATTTTGTCGAAGACAAATTGACTTGCACCTAAAGTTGCCGCAAAGGAAAGCACCACGGTTAAAATCAACATCAACGGGGCAACAAAACTTCGCAACAACAATGCCAAAATAAAGAAAATAATTATTAAAACTGTTGGAATAATTATTTTGTTATCCCTGGCATTAGCTACGCTGATGTCTTCATTAACAGCAGTGAATCCACCAACTAAAGCATCTGTGCTTATGGAATCTAGATTTGTTCTCAATCTTTCAACCGTAGCTTTTGCTTCTGCTGAATCAGCAGCGTCTTTCAAAGTCGCTGAAATAGCAACGAGTCCATTAATTACTTTTGGTTCACCTGGTGCTGCTCCAGGCATGGCAGGTTGATCAGGAATTGCAAAGGCTTCCCCCACCCCTTCGGTGGTGGTAATAACTTTAAGCATTTCTAATGTTTTATCTGCTGGTCCAACTATGAGTGAAGGATTACCTTCCCCGGCTGGGAAATGTTCTGCCAAAACTTCTTGACCAACCACAGAATCTGGTTTACCAACAAAAGTTTCAGTTTGAGAGATACCATTTGCATTTAATTGAGTGGCATACGCAGCAAGAATAAGTAAAATAACTCCAGTAATAATTCCAGTTCGCTTTGGACTATTGCCAACAGTTTTTGCAACCCTAGACCAAAGCCCAGAAAGTTTTTCGTCTTTTGAATCAAAATGTGGGATCCTTGGCCAAAAAACCCAACGACCAAAAATCAGTAAAAGAGCT
>CALBND010000002.1 GCA_937896305.1 uncultured Actinomycetes bacterium | reverse complement strand
ACTTAATGGTGCATATCTATCAATTCCAGCTTCAGCATTTATTTCTTTCCAGGCAATGTTTGCTGTGATCACAGTGGCACTTATTTCAGGTGCAATTGCAGATCGTGCACGCTTTGGAACTTGGTTGGTATTTGCAGGTATTTGGGTAACAATTGTTTATTTGCCAGTTGCAAGAGCAGTTTTCTATTTTGGTGATGCAGAAGCTGCCGGTGGCGGATTTATTGCAACTAAAATTGGAGCTCTAGATTTTGCAGGTGGAACAGCAGTGCACATTAACGCAGGTGCAGCTGGTTTAGCTTTAGCAATTGTTTTAGGTAAACGAATTGGTTTTGGTAAAATGCTTCTTCGTCCATCTAACTTGCCATTAGTAATGATTGGTGCAGGTTTACTGTGGTTTGGTTGGTTCGGATTTAACGCAGGCTCTGCGTTAGGTGCAAATGGATTAGCTGGAGTTGCCTTCATCAACACTTTCAGTGCAACTTGTGCAGCTGCAGCTGGATGGTTGTTAGTGGAAAGAATTCGCGATGGTCACGCAACTTCACTTGGTGCAGCATCAGGTGTGGTCGCAGGCTTAGTTGCAATCACTCCTGCTTGTGCTTTTGTTGACACTTGGGGAGCATTAGCAATTGGCGTAATTGCCGGATCAATCACTGCTTTAGCGGTTGGTTTGAAATACAGATTTGGTTATGACGATTCTCTTGACGTAGTTGGAGTCCACTTAGTGGGCGGACTCGTTGGAACAGTGTTAATCGGATTTTTTGGCACCACAACTGTTAACGAATTCAGTGTTAATGGAATATTTTACGGAGGTGGCGCTTCACAGTTAGTGAAACAAATTGAAGCAGCCCTCATCGTGCTCATATTCTCATTTGTCGTTACCTATATTCTTGGCACAATCTTGAGTAAAACTATTGGTTTTAGGGTTACTAAAGATGAAGAATTAGAGGGAGTCGACATAGCGTTGCAAGCAGAATCTGCTTACGACTTAGTTGAAAGTTCAAAAGGTTCAAGCAAAGGAAAAAGCGCATGAAACTAGTGACTGCAATTATTAAACCTTTCAAGGTTGAAGACGTAAAAGCTGCACTCCAAGCACAAGGAGTAAATGGCATGACAGTTTCAGATGCCGCAGGTTATGGTCGTCAAGGTGGTCACGTCGAGGTTTACCGCGGCGCTGAATACACCGTTGATCTTGTTCCTAAGGTTCGAATCGAAGCATTAATAAATGATTCAGACGTAGCCAAAGTTGTGGAAGCAGTTGTGGCTGCAGCTAAAACCGGGAAAATTGGTGATGGCAAAGTTTGGGTTATGCCAGTAGAAGATGTAGTACGTGTTCGAACTGGTGAACATGGTTCTGAAGCACTGTAAGTGAACTATTTAGAGAAAAGAAACGAACTGCGCTCTGCCCCTTTTGGGGCAGAGCGTCGTCGTCATCTATCAGACATAACCGATGAATGGTTAATCTCAATTTTTAATAATGCCGTAACAAATAAAAATGATTTAGATAAAATAGCATTAGTCGCTGTTGGTGGTAATGGTAGAAGATCTATGACATTTGGATCAGATCTTGACTTAGTCTTAATTCACGAAAATGATTTTGAAATTAACGAGATAGCAGAAAAAATTTGGTATCCAATCTGGGATTCTGGAATAAAACTAGATCACTCTGTTAGAACTCCAGCACAGGTAAGAAATATGGCTACAGAAGATATCGCTGTCGTTTTGGGATGGTTGGATGCTCGAACAATAATTGGAAATCCTGAATTAGAAAAAAATATTAGCACCGCTGTTTTGCAAGATTGGCGAGGGTTTGCTGATAAAAGATTTATAAAATTATTTGAAATGGTGGAGGAAAGAAGAGAAAAATTTGGGGAACTAGCTCACCTAGTTGAACCAGATTTAAAGGAATCTTATGGCGGGTTAAGAGATGTCACTGTATTAAGAGCAATTGCAGCTACTTGGAAAACAGATATTGCCAAATCAGTAATTGATGAAACCTATGAACAATTATTAGATGTCAGAGACGCCTTTCATACAATTTTAGATAAACCAATAGATAAATTAGTTCGTCAAGAACAACAGGTGTTAGCTGAAAAAATGTCAATGCAAAGTGCTGATGATTTAATAAGACATGTTTCCAAACTAGGCAGAATTATTGCCCACCACAGTGATGTCACTTGGCAAAGAGTAAATAGTAGTAAAAAAACTGGATTCATAAAAAAACTAGTTGGTGAATCAAGAAGTCCCTTAGCTGATGGAGTGGTAGTTCAAAATAATGATGTGGTTTTAGCAAGAGATGTGAAACCTGAAAATGATCCAATTTTAGGTTTAAGACTGGCCGCTGCCACAGCCCAAGCCGGTTTAATAATAAGTAGCCACACGCTTGATCGATTAAGTAATGAACTAGCTGAACTTAAAACTCCTTGGCCCAGCCAAGCAACAGATGCTTTAGTTTCACTTCTTGGTTCAGGTAGACAATTAATACCTGTTTGGGAGTCAATTGATTTTGCTGGCTTAATAAGTAAATGGATTCCTAATTGGGATCGAGTTAGGGGTTGCCCACAATCAAGTGCTGTTCACTCTTTCACAGTCGATAGACATTTGCTAGAGACAGCAATAAACGCTAATAGATTCACTCGCGATGTCACAAGACCTGATTTGTTGTTGGTGGGTGCACTTTTACATGACATTGGCAAAGGTGGTTTAAGGGATCATTCAGAAGAAGGTGCGGATTTAGTTGAAACTATGGCTCCTGAAATGGGATTTAGTGAACAAGATTCAAAGACTTTAGTAAGACTAGTTAAATACCATTTGTTACTCCCAGAAACTGCCACTAAAAGAGATTTAGAAGATCCCACAACTATTAAAGCTGTTGTGGAAAAAGTTGAAACAGAAGAATTCTTAAACCTACTTCACGCTCTCACAATTGCAGATGCCCTAGCTACAGGACCAATTGCCAGCAGTGAATGGAGACAGCACTTAATTGGAGAGCTGGTAGCAAAAGTTAAAAACGAATTACGTGGTGAAGTCCGAGAAATAAATCCAAATTTGAGCATTGACAAACAAGAACTTTCTAAACGAAACGAAGATGTGGTTGTTGAAATCAATCAAGAAGCACAAGGACTTTCTATAACTGTGGTAGCTATCGATAAAACAGGTTTACTTGGAACTATTGCAGGAGTTTTATCTTTACATCGTTTGCAAGTTAGAAGTGCTAGAACTGAAACAATTAATGATCGGGCTGTAACAACTTGGAGAGTAACTCCAGAATTTGGTGATGCCCCAGATATTTCTCAATTAATAGAGAGTATGCGACTTGCTTTTGTGGGTCAACTTGATGTGTTTGGAAAACTTTTAGCAAGATCACAATATTTGGTTAAACCATTAAATGTTGCTCCATCTAGAATTTTAGAAATTAAAGATGTCAGTCAAAGTTCAACAGTTATTGAAGTAAGAGCCCACGATGAGCCAGGATTTTTGTCCAAAATTGCCCAAGTGATAACAGAAAATGGGATTGATATTCATGCTGCCATCGTTGAAACCCTAGGTTCTGAAGTGGTGGATGTTTTCTATGTCAATGAGCCAAATGGTCAACTCTTAAGCCAAGAGCGGACTAATCAATTAATGCAAGCCCTTGACTACGCTTGCAATCATGTTCCAACAGCTATCTGATCGCCTCAACGCCACCTTCAAGTCTCTTCGCACCAAAGGTCGCCTCTCAGAATCAGACATTGATGAAACCGTAAAAGAAATCCGGATGGCATTACTAGATGCCGACGTGGCTTTAAGTGTGGCCAATAGTTTCAGTGAAAAAATTAAAGAGAAAGCCTCTGGGATAGAAGTCTCAAAGTCTCTTAACCCCGCCCAACAAGTTATCAAAATTGTTCATGAAGAAATTGTAAATATTTTAGGTGGAGATGCCAGACGTCTAACTTTTGCCAAAAATCCACCAACTGTGATCATGTTGCTTGGGTTACAAGGAGCGGGTAAAACCACGTTAGCTGGAAAATTAGCAAAATATTTAGCCAGAGATGGACACACTCCTTTATTGGTAGCTGCTGATTTACAAAGACCAAACGCGGTTGATCAATTAAAAGTGGTAGCTGCCCAAGCCGGAGTTCAAGTATTTGCACCAGAGCCTGGCAACGGAGTGGGCGATCCTGTAAAGGTTGCTAAAGAGGCAATGAAAGTTGCCCAAAAAGAATTACACGACATGGTCATCATAGATACTGCCGGTCGCCTAGCAATTGATGACGAATTAACAAAACAAGCTAAAGATATTAGAAAAGCAGTTAATCCTCAAGAAACTTTGCTGGTAATAGATTCCATGATTGGACAAGACTCTGTTGTCACAGCACAAAACTTTTTAGACAAAGTTGGATTTGATGGCATTGTTTTAACAAAACTTGACGGTGATGCTCGCGGTGGTGCTGCTTTATCTTTGAGAGAAATTACTGGCAAACCTGTGATGTTTGCCTCCAATGGTGAAAAGCTGGATGATTTTGATATTTTCCACCCAGACAGACTTGCTAATCGATTATTAGATATGGGTGACATGCTCACCTTAATTGAGCAGGCAGAAAGAGCTTTTGATGAAGGACAAAGAGAAAGATTTGAAGCCAAACTAAACAGTGGTGAATCATTTACCCTCGATGACTTCTTGGAACAAATGCAATCAATTAAAAAAATGGGATCAATGACAAAAATGTTGGGCATGCTGCCTGGTATGTCTGGAGCAAAAGCACAATTAGAAAACTTTGATGAAAAAGAAATAACTAGAGTTGAAGCAATTATTCAATCAATGAAACCTGATGAACGAGCTAACCCAAAAATAATTGATGCTCAAAGAAAAATTAAAATTGCTCAAGGTGCAGGGGTAGAAGTTAAAGCTATTAATACTTTGATAAACAATTTTTTAAATGCGCAAAAAATGATGAAAAGAGCTCAAGCTGGTGGTGGTATGCCAGGTTTTGGCGGCGCCACTTTTAAGAAACCACAACAGAAACAAAAACCTGGCAAAGGTGCTAAACGAAGTGGTAATCCTGCTAAGCGTGCGTTGCAAGAACAAAGTCATGAAATTGAACCAGCAGATGAAATGGGATCTGGATTTAAGCTGAGTTAATCCAGCAAGATCGCGATGCGTTCTCCTCGCATAATTGCGTTTACTTCAAGATTTGCACCCAAGGCCTCCACATATTTACGAAGAGTACTTAATTGAATTTCCTCACCATTTTCGATTGCTGAGACTCTTCTTTGCGAAATAAGCATGATTTCAGCTAATTCTGCTTGGGTTAGTCGAAGTCGAAGCCGTAAATTCTCTAAATCTAGGTCCATTCACCCAGTATATAGAACATATATGTTCTATTGGATAGACCTATTGGGGTGTTGAGGTTATGGCTTTGGCAGACTAAAGCTCAAGGAAAGGGTTTCAAACCCTCTAACAGAAAAGAATAATAGTGGCCGTAAAAATCAAGTTAAAGCGTTTAGGAAAAATCCACCAACCGATGTATCGAATTGTGGTCGCAGATTCACGTACTGCTCGTAATGGTCGTGCCATTGAAGAAATTGGTATTTATCAACCTAAAGAAGATCCATCAATCATCAGAATTAATGCTGAAAGAGTTGCCTATTGGTTAAGTGTGGGCGCTCAAGCTACTGAACCAGTTGTAGCACTCTTAAAACTAACTGGCGATTGGCAAAGATTTAAAGGCGAAAAAGATGTCACCAGCAAAGTTAGAATTGCACCACCTAAAGAAAATCATCAAGCAAAATATGAACAAGCTCTTAAAGAAAACTTGGCTGCGAGAGAAGAAGAAGAAAAGAATCCTAGACCAAAACCTGTGGTTGCTGAAGTTGTTAAAGAAGAACCAAAGCCACAAGAGCCAGTTGCTGAAGTAACACCAGTTGTTGAAGAAAAAGTTGAAGAACCAGCAGCGGTGGTA
>CALBND010000001.1 GCA_937896305.1 uncultured Actinomycetes bacterium | reverse complement strand
GCAAACAGCAAAAACTCAGATGCCAGAATTTAAACTAGCTAATAATCAACCAGTATTAGTTGATAAAAGCGGTAAAGATGAAATGCTTTTAGCCTTAACAAATTTTTCTGCATTTGCAGGTATCCGAGAAATAAATAATAGAAATAATATACTAAAAAGTATTGATGACCTAGTTTTAGCTGAAGTGATTAAACAAAAAGATTTTAAAGGCGCAACCTTAGAATTATTTAAAATAACTCCAAATGACGTTACAAAAATTAATAAAAAATTTATATCAAATTTAGCTAAAATTGATATCCTGGATGCTGAAAAGATAACATTTCAAAAAATATTTGAAAAGCATCCAAACGATCCAGGATTACTAGTTTGCATTCTGATGCAATTTCACGAATTGAAAACAGGAGAAAGTCTGCATGTAAGTCCTGGAGTGCCCCATTCCTATGTTTCTGGTTTAGCTATTGAAGTTATGACTAATTCAGACAATGTTTTACGGATGGGCTTAACCACAAAACCTGTGAATGTGGCAGCTGCTTTAGCCGTAGTTACAGAAGCAAAGTGTGAGAAAAAGCTTGGAGATAAACAAGCTGGAATTAGAAGATACTCACCACAACATGCTCCTTTCCAATTAATCGAATTACATAATGCTGAAATTGAACTTGGCATGGGTAAATATGATGTGGTGCTAAATCTGGATGGGCAACTAAATGTGAGTGTGGGTGGTCAAAATTACGTCTTAGAAAAAGCGCAAGCAGTACTTTTGAGCAGTTTGGAAAGTAAAGTCATAGTAAAGGGCCATGCCCTAGTTGCTAGAAGTGTTTAATCTGGCAGAATTAACAAAGTTCGATTCAATCTAAATTTCAGGGGTATAAATAAAGTGTCGCAAAATTCATTAACAGCTGATCACGCAGGAAACATAGATTATAAAGTTGCAGACTTATCATTGGCCGATTTTGGTCGTCAGGAAATAAAATTAGCTGAACATGAAATGCCAGGTTTGATGGCAATGCGTAAAGAATTCGGGGCTTCAAAGCCTTTGACAGGTGCCAGAATTACTGGTTCACTGCACATGACAATTCAAACTGCAGTTTTGATTGAAACTTTGGTTGAACTTGGGGCAGAAGTTCGTTGGGCTTCTTGCAATATTTTTTCAACTCAAGACCAAGCAGCAGCAGCTGTGGTAGTTGGTCCAAATGGAACTGTTGACAAACCACAAGGTGTTCCAGTTTTTGCTTGGAAGGGTGAATCACTTGATGAATATTGGTGGTGCACAGAACAAATTTTGAAATGGAAAGATGGCGAAGGTCCAAACATGATTTTGGATGATGGCGGAGATGCCACGCTATTGGTACACAAAGGTGTTGAGTTTGAAAAAACTGGCAATCAACCAGAACCAGAAAAAGCTGACAACGAAGAGTTCGCAGTTATTTTGAAATTAATTCAAAAAACTTTAAAAGAAAATCCAAGAATGTGGACCGATATTGCTAATGGCATTAAAGGTGTCACAGAAGAAACAACAACCGGTGTTGCTCGTCTTTATGAAATGTTTAGACAAAGTGCATTACTGTTTCCTGCCATTAACGTAAATGACGCAGTGACTAAAAGCAAGTTTGATAATAAATATGGAACTAGACATTCTTTAATTGATGGAATAAACCGGGCAACAGATGTATTAATTGGTGGCAAAGTTGCAGTGGTTTGTGGTTACGGAGATGTTGGTAAAGGAACCGCTGAATCACTTCGTGGACAAGGTGCCAGAGTAATTATTACTGAAGTAGATCCAATTTGTGCATTGCAAGCAGCAATGGATGGCTATGAAGTAAATACTCTAGAAAACACTCTTGGTTATGCAGACATAATCATCACAGCAACTGGTTGCAAAAACGTAATCACAGTTGATCAAATGGCTCGCATGAAAGATAAAGCAATTGTGGGAAACATCGGACATTTTGATAATGAAATCGATATGGCTGGTTTGGCAAATGCTAAAAACGCTAAACGAAATAAAATCAAACCACAAGTTGATGAATGGATTTTTGAGCATGGTCGCTCAATCATTATTTTGAGCGAAGGTCGACTTCTAAATCTTGGAAACGCTACTGGACATCCGTCCTTTGTGATGAGTAATTCATTCACGAATCAAGTATTAGCCCAAATTGAATTATTTACCAAAACAGCTGATTATCCTGTTGGGGTTTATACATTGCCAAAAGAATTGGATGAAAAAGTTGCCAGACTTCATCTAGGAGCTTTGGGAGTTAAACTTACTGAACTTACCGATGACCAAGCTAATTATTTAGGTGTAGCAAAAAGCGGACCTTACAAGTCCGATCATTATCGCTATTAATCTTTAGCTTCACTTAACTGGTTTGTAGTATCTTCTTTTCTGATTTTTAAATCTGTATATAGAAAAGTTGTGAATGCTGCAGCAAATGGCAGCATAAATGTGTATCCAGATATTGAACCTAGAGCTGATAAAAAGACTGAACTAGTCGAAGCAACCCCGTCTTCACTACTTGTGCCAGCAAAAATACTAAATGGAGTTGAAGCAACAATTGAAATTGCTTGGG